>NZ_VUMH01000009.1 GCF_009696265.1 Desulfovibrio porci | reverse complement strand
AGCGGAAAGAACGGTTTGATCCGTTCAAGCTGCTCAGAGGAAAGATAGAAAAGTTGGCTCATTGCACCCTCCATGGACATAACCAACCAACTTTTCTACTTCTTGTAAATAATGAGTCCTGAGCCTAAGAGGTGGAATAATGAAATGTGTCGCCATGTCGCAACTAGGCGACAATCCATTTCAAACGATGTGTATCCTGTAAGCTACTTGCCTAAGTGCGCAATTCTCATCACATGCCGGTCCGTTCGCGTGGTTATCCGAGGTTCAGGCCCGGCCGCTCTTTTTCCCGCCGCCCCATTTGGCCCGAACCAACTCAATGGCCACCGGCAACACGGAAACAACAATTATAAGATAAACGATAATACTGAAATTCTCGCGCACCCAGGCGAGGTTGCCCAAAAAAAAGCCCGCGGACACGAGTCCGCCCACCCAGAGGATGCAGCCGGTAATATTGAAGAAAAAGAAGGTGGTGGGGTGCATCAGGGCGATACCGGCCACAAAGGGCGCGAAGGTGCGCACAACGGGCACGAAGCGCGCCAGCACAATGGCCTTGCCGCCATGACGCTCATAAAAATGGTGGGCTTTGAGCAGATGTTCTTTCTTGATGAAGCGGTTTTCACGGGCGAAGATGGCTGGTCCCACATGCCGCCCGATGCAGTAGTTCGCGGCATCGCCCAGAATGCCGGCGGCCAGCAGCACCAGCATGATTTCGCCGTAGCCCATGAGGCCCGCGCCCGCCACCACGCCGGAAGCGAAAAGCAGAGAATCCCCAGGCAGAAAAGGGGTGACCACCAAGCCGGTTTCGCAGAAAACAATGACAAACAGAATGGCATAAACCCAGAGCCCGTACTGCTCCACCAGTTCAAACAAATGAACGTCGATGTGCAGCACAAAATCCAGAAAATAACTGATCATTTCCATCCGGGAGGTTCTCCTTGCGCGCCGGGTTTCACAGCGGTCGACCCCGCGCTCCGGCCCGACCCTTGTACCGCAAGCCGGCTTATGGCACAACAACGGCCATGCCCATACGCCGCCTCGTTTTCATTCTGCTGCTTTTGTTCCAGGTCTTTGTTCCGGCCCGCGTTGCCGTGGCGGCCGACTCCTACCAGGTGGGCTTTCGCACGCTGGGACAATGGTCGGCGGACACCAACCTGCGCCTGGACGTGAATATCTGGTATCCCAGCATCCGCCCCCCGCGCGAACTTAACTACGCGCCCTGGACTATTACCGCGGCGCGCAACGGCAAAGCCGTGGAAGGACGCTTTCCGCTTCTGCTGCTGTCCCATGCTTCGCCGGGCACGCGCTTTTCCTACCATGACACCGCCGCCAGGCTGGCTTCCTATGGATTTGTGGTGGCAGCGCCCACGCATGCCCAGGACTGCATGGATGACATGAGCCTGCTCTTCACCTGGCGGCAGTTGGAGAACCGGACCAAAGAGCTTTCAGGGGCCATCGACCTCCTGCTGAATGATCCGGAGCTTGCCGCCAGTATCGACAAAAATCGTATCGGTCTGCTGGGCTTCGGCGCCGGCGGCACCGCCGCGCTGCTGCTGGGCGGCGCCCTGCCCGACTGCATTTCCTGGCCGGACTATTGCGCCAAGGCCGGGCGGCAGGACATCTATTGCAACCGCTGGGCCAGAGACAGGGTGGACGCCGTCTGCCGGAGCCTGCCGCTGACGAAGAGCCTGGCCGATCCCCGCATCAAGGCGGTGGCCGCCGTGGCCCCCGGCTTCGGCATGCTGTTCAGCCCCGCCTCGTTCCGCTATTTCCATCCCCCGCTGCTGCTGATCGCCGCCGAGCGCGACGCCATGAACCGGCCCGGCCTGCACGCTGACGCCATCGCCCGGCTGATGAACGGCAAGGCCCGCTATATGAGCCTGCCGGACGCGGATACCGGCGCCCTGATGTCTCCCTGTCCGGAATCTCTCGCCGCCGAGTTGCCCGAACTTTGTCGTTCCGTCAGTCCGGAGGAGCGCAACGTCATACATCAGCGTATGGATGACGCGCTGAATGACTTTTTTCTGCATTTTCTGGGCAGCGGCAAAAATCTGCCTACAATTCCGCCGCCGCCGGATCTGACGCCGTCGCCTCAACCGCAGGCTCAACCCACCGCGCCCGCGCCGCGCCCCCGGCAGCGGCGCACCCGCTGAGCGCCTCACGCAGCCACACGAGCCGCTTGACAAGGCTAGTGCGAACCACTAGCCTCACACCGTACATAGAAGTTTTCAGAGTCCGTTTCACGTTAAAAAACCGGCTTGCGGACTTCTCTACTCCCCCCGACCGGCTCCGGGACGGGCGCGGAAAAGACGCCTGACAAGGTCGGCTGTGATTTTATATAACAGCATGAAAAAATTAAGCATTTACATGCTATGCCTGCTGGCCCTGCTTTGCCCGCGTTTGTGTGCGGCGGGTTCGGTCGATGGCGCGGAAGCCCGCGACGGCTGGGTGACCATGCCCGCTGGAGCGCGGTCCGCATATATGGGCATTCATGGCGGCACCATGCCCGTCAGTCTGCTGGTGTCCGACGACGGCTCATCTCTGCTGACTTTCGTAGGGCGCACGGGCAATGATTTTCTGGAGGTGCTGCGGCGCACCGATGTGCGCATGCCCAGCCTGCTCAACGCCACAGCGGCGCGGAACAGTGCGGGCAGCAGGCCTTCGGACGGCGGCACGGTATTGATGGCGGGCAGCGCCGCAAGCAGTATGCCGGTGATTTATCTCACCGGAGAGGGTTTTGCGCGCGCTGCGCCTTCGCCGGGTCAACTCCAGCCCTTCGGCCTCTCTGACAAACCTCTCTCCATTGAAGGGCAGGTAGCCAAACCGACCCATCTTTCCCCGGTCAAACGATACCGTCTGTTTTTTCAGCCGCAGTATCTGCAACCTCGCCGCAGCCTGAACTAGCGGCGACATGCGCTGTCCGACGACAACTTTTTCTGTCCATAGCAAGAGTTAACTGTTTGATTTTTCATGCATATCGCATTACACATAAAAAATGTGGATTTTTATAAAAGGTTACATATAATCCACAGGAAATTAGACGCACAGGAGCGAAACTATGCCCCTTTCCACATATCAGGACGATATGGAAAAATTATACTCGGCACGCGTGGCGCATGTTTCGTCGGAGCCGACCCAGCTGCTGTTCTGTCAGGGCTTGAAATTTCTCATGGAACATACTGCGGATTTTGACGCTTGCGTGCCGGAGGGAAACCCCTTTTATCAGGAGTTCGTCAAGCTTCTGGGAACGGGTATCGCCGGCGACGAAGACTGCTTCAGTCTTTTTGAATGTCTGGCTATCTTTTTCCGGCTCAGGCAGCACGAAAATCCGGACCGCCCCCTGAGCGCCATCGAAAAGCAGGTTCTGTACCATTTTGAACATTGCGGCGAGTGGCAGCCGCAGGACAATACCCTGGTCAGTCTCTGGTATTGGTGGCGCATTCCGTCGCTGCCCGCGCATTAGGGGCTGGCAAGCAAATCAGCGGGAGCGGAGTCGTCACAGGTTGACGGGGGCACTTCCCGAGCGAAACGGCTGTCCCGCATCTTTCGTCACCAGGCGCATGCCCCGGCTAACCACTGGGGCATGCTTATTCTTCGCCGGTGATGCCGAACTCCACAGGCGTTTTTGTATAAAAAATGCGCAGTCCCTCAGTTGCGATACGGGCAAAGAGGCGTTCCGCCGCTTCGTCGCTGACGGCCATGGCTACTTCCACCGGCTGCCCGGTCAACTCGAAAAAACCGGCCCAGTGCAGCCTGCCGTCCCGTCCGTAGCCGCCTTGAGCCACGCTCATGGTCGCGCCGCTGATGCCGAGCAGTTTTGCCTCAGCCAGCAGCCACTCTGCAATGCTGCGCGTGCCGTGGCTACGGCCCTGCTGGGTGTAAAACGTCAGTTGCCAGCCTCGCATACCTCATCCTCCGCGCCGTTTCCGCAAGCGCTCATTCAGGCTCAGCCTCGTTAATGCGCCTGCTGCAAAGCAGCCTCTTTTTCCATGCAGCGGCGTTGTAAAGCGGAAATTGACCTCGCGGTATGCCAATACAGCTTCAGCCAGTTCCCGCTTTGCGCCTTGCCGACTGAAAAACTCAGCTTTTCGCTGTCGGCTGTTTAATGAGGGGTCGAGCCCAGGCAAATCGCTTCGAGAGCAGATTACCTTTGAAAAGCTGAGTGTTTTCAAAGGTTCATTCAGCCGAAAAAACACGGTTTTCGGCTGAATCCACGCCGCCTCGCGGCGCGCCGCACCGTGTACGGCGTCAGAGGATTTCAACTTTGAAATGCTCTGACATGTTGCCGTTTCAAAGTTGCAATGCTCAACGCCATACACCCCAGAAATATCGGATCAGGGCAAAGGTGCCCATGCCCAGGAACGTCATAAGCAAAGAACCGCAGACATGCAGCGCCACGGCTCCGCCGGCCCAGAGCAGCCGCCCCTGCTGGATCAGGGTCGCCACTTCCGCCGAGAAGGTGGAAAAAGTGGTCAGCGCGCCCAGAAAGCCGGTCACCACCAGCAGACGCCATTCCGCGCCCAGAAAAGGAAAAAAGGCGAACAGGCTGAGAGCCAGGCCGATAATATAGCCCCCCAGCCAATTGGCGGCCAGGGTGCCCAGAGGCACGGTCGGAAAGAGGGGGTTCAACGCCAGGCCGAGCAGCCAGCGCAGGACGGCTCCGGCCGACGCGCCCGCGCAGATGGCAAGCAGAGAAGAGATCATGGCCGGGTACCGCAGCGGAGTCCGGCCCCGGGTGGGGCCGGACTCCTGTGGATCAGAATTTAGAACACATTGGGATTGGCGGAGATAAGCACCCAGCAGATGATGCCCACCACAATGCCGTAGAGCATGAAGGGCCAGAAGGTGCGCTTGAGCACCTCGCCTTCACGGCCGGAGAGGCCCACCACGGCGCAGGCGGCCACGATGTTGTGCACGCAGATCATATTGCCCATGGCCCCGCCCACGCCCTGAGCGGCCACGATGATCTGGCGGGGCAGCTCCAGGGTGGCGGCCATGCCCCACTGGAATTCGCCGAACATCAGGTCGGAGACCGTGTTGGAGCCGGTAATGAACGCGCCGAGACCGCCCACAAACGCGGCCAACATGGGCCAGACGCTGCCGGCGGCGGCGGCCACGGCCTCAGCCAGGGCCAGAGGCATGGAGGGCGCGCCCACGGGGTTGGTGCCGGAACCGCGGAAGATGGACACCAGAGCCACGGCGAAGATCAGGGCGATGGTCGGGGACTTCATCTTGCGGAAGCTTTCGGCCCAGGCCTCCTTGACGGCCGAGCCGGGCATCTTGTGCAGCAGAATGGTCAACAGGGCCACCACGATGAAGAAGGTGCCGGGCACATAGAGGTAATCAATGCTGGCGCTGACGCCCTTGAATTCCAGGATGTCGGTGAAGCTCAGCTTCTGGGCGGAAAGCATGGCCTTGAGGCCCAGTTGCGGCACACGGGAAATCACCAGCAAAGCGCAAATGATCACATAGGGCAGCCAGGCCTGGAACTGGCTCATGTGAGCCTGGAATTCGGTCTTGGTATTCAAAGGCACGGTGCCGGACCAGGTAGGATCCCATTCACTGTGCGGGGCAAAACCCCAGACGTCCTTGGGCACGCAGAAGCCCTTCTTGGTTCCCCAGACCACCACGGCCAGGCCGAGCAGGCCGCCGAGCATGCTGGGGAACTCGGGGCCGAGCAGCCAAGCGCAGAGCAGATAGGGGATCAGGAAGCAGACCGCGGCGAACACGCAGTATTTCCAGGCCCGGAAACCGATGGACCAGGATTTTTCCGCGCCGAAGAAACGGGTCAGGAAGCCGAGCATGAAGATGGTCAGAATGATGGCCATGGGGGCGTGCATAAAGGTGGCCCACTCGCCCACAGCCTTACAGAAACCGTCATATGAGCTGAAAGGGAGGTTGGGATTGGCGGCCACGGCTTCGGCCACCGGTGTTTTCAAAAAGCCGAAACCCACGATGACCGGGGTGCCCACCGCGCCGAAGGTGACGGGCACGCTGTTGAACACAAGGCAGATGACCGCGGCCGCCATGGCCGGGAAGCCCAGGGCCAGCAGCAGGGGAGCGGCCAGGGCGGCCGGCGTGCCGAAGCCCGCCGCGCCTTCGATGAACGCGCCGAACATGAAGCCGATAATAATGGCCTGAAGACGCCGGTCACGGCTCACATTCTGCATGCCGTGCTGGATGGTCTCCATGCCGCCGCTTTTTTCAAGGGTGTACAAAATAAGAATGGCGCCGAAGACAATAATCAACACGCCCACGGCGACCACCACGCCCTGCAGGGAAAGCGCCAGCAGGTACTTGACATCCAGTTTCCAACCGATCAGGCCGCAGACCGCGCAGGCCAGCCAGGCCACGGGCATGGCCCGCGTGGCAGGCCAGCGCATGCCCACCATCAGGACAAGGGCCGCCACAATGGGGATGACCGCCAGTAATGCCAGCATTCCAATAGACATGAAGACCTCCCTACTTGGTTAACCGGGTCCGCGGGACAAGCCGTTTATCAGACTGAAAACGCCCGGCGTTTTCCCCAGGCCGGTCCCGCTCCCTCCGCGCCGGCACGCGGAGCAAGTACCTTTGATACCAGTTGTCCTTGAATAACGTAAAAGGCTATAACAAGGCAAGGGCGCGTCGCTTTTTTCTTTCTAACCGCGCGCTCTTCCTTGACGTTTTTTTGTGGAGGGGCGGCCCGGGCCGCCCCTCCACGGGGTTGTTTTTAAATTGCGGTCTTTTGCCCTTCCGGCAAGAAAAACCGATTTTTTGCGACGGGAGCGTACCCTTATGATGCCCGACCAGAGCAAAAAACGAGTTTGACGCAGCCGGAAGGCAAAAAAGCCAATGTAGAAGCAGCGCCTAACGTTTGAGGTTTTCAGCCAACAACTCGGCGATATGCTGCACCTTGACGTTCAGACCGGTTTTTTCCGCGCCGCCGCGCAACTGCATGACGCAGCCGGGGCAGTCCACCACCAGGCGGTCGGCGCGCGTCTCGCGGATGTTCTTCAGCTTGTTGCCCAGCAACTGGGCCGAGATTTCCGGGAACTTCATGGAATAGGTGCCGCCAAAGCCGCAGCAGACCTCTTCTTCTTCGCAGGGCACGTACTGGGCCGCGTCCGCGATAAGTTCGCGCGGGGCTTCCTTGACGCCCAGGCCGCGGCAGAGGTGGCAGGAGGCGTGGTAGGTGACCCTGTCGCCGGAATTGGTGAAGTCCTCGGCCTTGAGACCCAGCCTGTCGTGCACAAAGGAACTGAAGTCGATGACCTTGTCCGCGAAGATCTTGGCCTGGGTCAGGACGTCCGGCTCATCGGCCAGGATCTTCGGATAGACGTGCTTCAGGTGCGAGGCGCAACTGGCGCAAAGGGTGATGATGGCGTCATACTTGCCCACGGCGAAGGCCTGGACGTTCTGTTTGGCCACGTCAATGGAGGTTTTGCGCTGGCCCATCATTTCCAGGGGCAGGCCGCAGCAGGTCTGCTCCATGGGGAATTCCACAGCCACATTTTTGGCCGCCAGAATCTTCACGCAGGCTTCAAGCTGCTCGGGATAGACGAAATCCTGGGCGCAGCCGCTGAAGATGGCCACCCGCATGCTCGGGTTCTGGGCCTTGGGCGCGATTTCCGGCCAGCGGTCGCGGAAGGACTTGTTGGCAATGGCGGGCAGAGCCTTGAAGCCGTGCTTGCCCAGGAAAATGGCCGGCAGATGCCGCTGGAACTGGGTGCCGCCGGTAAAGGGCTTCTGGGCGTATTTGGCGAACTTGAGCAGGCTGTGGAAGAGCTTGCGGTTTTTCATCACCGAGGCCAGCAGGGCCGCCTGGGCGCCGCCGCCCTGCTCTTCCGTGACGCGGCTGCGGATCTCGCGGATCAGGCGCGGCAGGTCGATGCCGCCCGCGCAGACATTGGCGCAGGATTCGCAGCCCACGCAGTTCTGGCAAAGCACCTTGGCCTTGTCCTTGCCGTGGAAGAAATAGGTCAGGATCAGGCCGATGGCGCCGATGTAGATATAGCCCATCTTGTGGCCGCCCACCAGGCGGAACACCGGACAGACGTTGGCGCAGGCCCCGCAGCGCACGCAGCGGAAAATCTGCGAGAAGAGCGGGTCTTTGGCGATTTCGGTGCGGCCGTTGTCCAGAAAGACCACGTGCATGATCTTTTTGTTGCCCGGCGCGGCGGCGCAGGGACCGGCCCCGCACATCCAGGTCACATAAGAGGTCAGACGCTGGGCCGTGGCGTTGCGCGGCAGCACCAGAAGGGCCGTGAGGGCCTGGTCCAGGGTGGGAATCAGCTTGTCCAGACCCGCGATGGCCACATGCACGCGCGGCAGGGTGGTGACCATGCGGGCGTTGCCCTCATTGGTCACGGTGGACACGGCCCCGTTTTCGGCCACGGCGAAGTTGCAGCCGCTGATGCCCATGTCCGCCGCGATGAACTTGCGGCGCAACTGCACGCGGGCCACCTTGACCAGCTTCTGGACGTCCGAATCCTGCTTCTCGCCCGTGGCCTTGGTGAAGTCGTCGGCCACCTGGTAGCGCGAGAGGTGGATGGCGGGCATGACCATGTGCGACGGGCCTTCATGGCGCAGCTGGATGATCCATTCGCCCAGGTCCGTTTCATCCACGATCAGGCCCTCGGCCTCCAGCGCGGGATTGAGCTGGATTTCCTCGGCGGTCATGGATTTGGATTTGACCACCCGCTTGACGTCGTTTTCCTTGGCGATGCGGGCGATAATCTCGTTGGCTTCCTTGGCCGTGGCCGCGCGGTGCACGTGCACGCCGCGTTTTTCCGCCTGCTCCTTGAACTGCTGGTAGAGTTCTTCCATGTGCTGGCAGGCGTAGTCCTTGGCTTCGGCTATCTGGGCGATGAGGCCGCGCTCGTCCACTTCCTGGAAAACGGCTTCGCGGTTTGCCCGGTAGGACACGGCAAAGGTGTCCAGAGTGCGTCGCAGGAAGTCGTCCTGCAAGGCCTCGTCGATTTGCTTGCGGTAATCGGAAAGAGATTTGGGCGCTTCATGCATGGCCTCAGTCCTCCAGAAGAATGATGTGCAGTTCCAGCGGGCCGTGCACGCCCACGGCGCCCACCCGCTCAATGTCCGCGGTGCGGCTCGGGCCGGTGATCAGCGTGGTGTAAGTGGCGGGCGCGGCGTTCATGCGCTCGCGCAGAAGCTGGGCGATGGAAGGCAGATCGGGATAAATGTCGGATTTGCGCAGCAGGATGACGTGGATTTCGGAAATCATCCCGGCCAGACGCACGTCCTCGTTATCCGTGTTCATCAGGCAGGTGCCGCTGCCGGCCACACCCAGCTCGGCGCGGGACAGGCCCACGTCGATGCCGGCCAGGCGGTCGCGCAGGCCGTTGCGCAGGCAGGCGAAGCCTTTTTCCTCACAGGCCTTGGCCAGAGCGGCGAAATCCTCGTCGCCGAGGTCCGGCGCGGCCACGACGCGCTGCACGCGGGTGGGCACCTTGTTGGGGCCGAGCGGGCCTTTCTCCACGCCGGGTTCGTCGGCCAGCAGTTCGGCCGGGGCCTTGTTTTCACAGACGTCCACCACATATTGCAGGGCCGCCGCCATGGACGGCACTTCCTGCACCACGGCGTTGACGATGGCGGCTTTGGCGCTGAAGGCCTCTACCAGTTCCGGGTTCACAGGGGGCATACTTTACTCCTTTGAACGGCTTTGGTGCAGAGCGCGCGGACCGGGACGCCACGCGCCGTCCGGGACGGCGGAGCGCGACTCCCATTCCGCCGTCCCGGCCGGAGCGCGCGGCCCGGTCCGCGCGCGCCTACTTCAGGCTTTCTGCGTAGATTTCCACCGGATGCTTGACACGCACGGGATCATTATTGTGCGAAAGCACATCCTCAAGCTGCATCATGCAGGCCGGACAACCCGCCGCCACCACCTGCGCGCCCGTGGCAACCACGTTGTCGCGCTTGCGCTGGCCGATCCGGCGGGAATAGTCATAGTGAAAAAGGTTGAAGGAACCGCCGCAGCCGCAACAGCGGTCGGCCTCATCCATTTCCGTCAATGTGTAGCCGGGATTGGCCGCGATGACCGTACGCGGCTGCGCGCTCACACCCAGCGATTTCTTGAGGTGACAGGAGTCGTGATAGGTGACGGGCACGGCGTCGGCCGAGGCCGCCGCCGCTTCCACCTTGAGCACGTCCACCAGAAAGGCGTTGATGTCCAGGGTTTTTTCCGCCAGCTTTTCGGCCTGCTTCTGCTCCAGACTGCCCAGGCGTCCGGCGTAGCGCGGCCAGAGTTCCTTGATGGTGGAGGTGCAGGAACCGCAGGGGCTCAGCAGATAGTCGAAATCGCCCTTGCCGAGCACCTCGAGGTTGACCTTCATCTGTTTGATCATGCCCTCGGCGTCGCCGGAGGAAAGCGCGGGGATGCCGCAACAGGCCAGGCCCACGGGCATGAAGACAGCCACCTTGTGATGGCGCAGCACCTTGAGGCAGGCCTCGGCCATCTCCGTATACATTTTGTCGCCCAGACAGCCGGGGTAGAAGGCCACCTTCAGGCCGCCGGCCCGCCGGGGCTCGTCCAGCGCGCCATGCACGGCGTGCAGGGGCTTTTTGGCCAGGGGGCGGATGTGCCTGTCGCCCAGCATGAAGTTGAGCATGGGCGCGCAGACCGTTCCCTGCGCGTCGCCGGTTTTGCGGAAGATCAGGCCCTGCATGGGCGCGCCCACGCGCATGGCGAAGTTGAACAGGCCCGGTTTGGCCAGCAGGCTGCGGAAGACCATTTTCTTCACCGGGTGCAGGCCGATATAGGCGTTGACCAGCTCGCGCGCCTCCATGAAAACTTCCATGATTTTCACGCCCGGAGGGCAGGCGGCCTGACACGAGCCGCAGAGCAGGCAGCGGCCGAGCTTGTCGGCCAGGGCCTCGGGGTCTTTCAGCAGTTCGTGCGCCATGTTGTTGATCAGGAAAAGCTTGCCGCGCGCCACGTCGGCTTCCTTGCCGGAAGCCCCGAACATGGGGCAGACCGACTGGCACATGCCGCATTTCATGCAGGCGGTGATCCTGTCGTCCAGCGCCATGAGGCGCCGGGCCAATTCGTGCAGATTATCCATAAACTAAATCCCCACTAATTTAGTGGAATTGAGCAGTCCCTTGGGGTCCAGGGCGCGGCGCAGCCGCTGCGAGAACAGGATCGTGCCGCGCGAGGTTTCCTTCTCCATCCATTTGGATTTGGCCGTGCCGATGCCGTGCTCGCCCGAGAGGGTGCCCTGGAGCTTGATGGCCGTGTCGAACATTTCGTCGATGGCCGCCTCCACCCGCTTGAATTCCTCGGCGTCACGCTTGTCGCAGAGAAAGGTGGGGTGCAGGTTGCCGTCGCCGGCATGGCCGAACGTGCCCACCTCCACCTTGTATTTGGCGGCGATCTCGTTGACGGCCTTCATCATGGCCGGGATCTGCGAGCGGGGCACGGTGGCGTCTTCCAGCACGGTGGTGGGACGGCAGCGGGCCAGCACGGGCAGGGCCATGCGCCGGGCTTCCCAGAGTTTGAACTTTTCCGCCGCGTCCTTGGGCACATGCACGGCCACGGCCTTGTTTTCCTTGAGCACGCGTTCCACGGCCTCGGCGTCGTCCGCCACCTGGGCGGGATGGCCGTCCACCTCGATGAGCAGAATGGCCGCCGCGTCACGGGGCAGGCCCGCCTTGGTGAAGTCGTCCACGCGCACGATGGTGTTGTTGTCCAGAAATTCCAGGGTACAGGGCAGCACATGGGCCGCGATGATGCCCGCCACGGCCTCGGCGGCATTCTGCATGTCGTCGAAGACCGCCATCAGGGCCTTGGAGGCCTTGGGCGGCGGCACCAGTTTGAGGATGGCCTGGGAAATGATGCCCAGGGTGCCCTCGGACTGGATCAGCATGCCCGCCAGGTTGTAGCCGGTGACGCACTTCACCGTGCGCGAGCCGGTTTTGACGGTTTCGCCCGTGGCGTCGAAGAATTCGACGCCCATGAGGTAATCCTTGGTTACGCCGTACTTCAGGCCGCGCAGGCCGCCCGCGTTTTCAGCGATATTGCCCCCGATGGTGGACACGGCCTGGGAGCCCGGATCCGGCGGATAGAACAGATTTTTTTTGGCCACGGCGGCGGCGAAGTCGGCGGTGATCACGCCCGGCTCCACCACGGCGTAGAGGTCGTTGGAATTGATCTCCAGGATGCGGTTCAGGCCAGTGGTCAGCACCACCGCGGTGTCGCTGTGGTCCGGAATGGTGCCGCCGGACAGATTGGTGCCCGCGCCGCGTACGGTCATGGGGATGCCGTTGTCATAGAGTTTCTTGACGCAGAGGCCCAGTTGCTCGGTCGTGGTGGGCCGGAGCACCAGCGCCGGTATCACAGGTTCAAGCACCGCCGAGTCAAACGAATAACTCTGGAGGTCGGCATCGGAAGTGAATACGTTTTCCTTGCCGATCAGGTCTTCAAAATCTTTGATCAACGCCTGGCTTGCCATAGAGCCTCCTTGCACGCTCTCGCATCGTCTGGATTATGGGGAACGGACCGCGCGCGGTCGCGCCGGCCCGGAAAAGCCGTGAAACCCACACCCCGAAGGCGCGAATCAGCGCGCCAACACTTGGGATTCTTTGCACAATGTGACTGTATAGCCTGCTTTGTCATTTTTGCAAAGAGGACTTCCCAAAAAAGTACAGTGGTATCACAATCAGCATAACAACAGGTATCAATAGCTGAGCTGTCCGCTGAACCGGATATTTCCGGAAAACTCAGGGGCGCTCAATCCCGGCCAGACCGCAGATGAAGGCAAAGGCTCCGGCCTCCACGGGCTGCACTGAAAGACGGCTGCCCCGCTTCATCAATTCCATTCCGGCCAGTTCGGGCCAGGCGGCCAGATCCTTGCGGCTCAACGGCTGCGGCAGAGCGCGCCGCAGACGCACATCCACCATTTCCCAGATGGGTTTTTCCGGCGTGGCCTTGGGGTCAAAGTGCCGGTTTTCCGGGTCCAGGGCTGTGGCGTCCGGGTAAGCCGCCCGCACGACCTCCACAATGCCCACAATGGCGGGTTGCTGCCCGCTGTGATAAAAAAAGCCCAGATCCCCGACCCGCATGGCGCGCATGAAATTACGGGCCTGATAATTGCGGACTCCGTCCCATGAGGTGGTCCGGCCGGGAGCATTTTCCAGATCCTGCCAGGAAAAACAGCCGGGTTCCGTCTTGAAAAGCCAGTGACTCATACTTTACCCTTTTCATTAAAAATAATTATTCTCATTTGTATATGGAGCCGACCGGCCCGGCGTCAATGCCGCCATCCGTAAAAAAGCCGTCCGAAGACGGCTTTCATGCTTGCTCAAAAAAATTACGGGTTATTTTTTCACCACGCGCCGTTGCCAGACATAAAAATGCAGCAGGGCCATGCCGCCGTGGCCGATGAAATACACGATCAGCAACCAGGCGGCGCACTCATGCGCCGCGCGCCAGGCAGGCGCGGCGGACGAAGCGTCCCGCCACAGACAGAACCAGATCAGCCCTGAAAAGGCCGTGAGCAGCAATGCGCCCAGCCCCAGTCCCTGCACGGATGTGGCCAGACCGCCGGGCCTGGGGGCCACCATCCGGCCGCGCAGGCTTGCGGCCAGATCCTTGCGGATCTGGTCCACATCGCCCCAGAGATACGGAAAAAAATACTTCAGGCCGTGCCTGCCCAGACTGTATATGGCAAGAATCAGGCTCAGGGCGCACAGGCCCATGCCCGCCAGCAAATGGTACCAGGCCGTCACGGACGCCCCGTCCGGCGTGACCGCCATCAGCGCGCTGCTGCACAGCTGCAGAATGACGAAAAGAACCACCAGCGCGTGCAGCGCGCGCAGAAAAGGGGTTTGAAAAAAGCCCATGAACCGCCATAACAGCGCGGGCTGGGCTTTGATGCATGCTTGTATTTCCATGGTCGTCTCCCGGTGGTCCTCCCTCCGGGACGGCCGGACCGGGGTTCACCACTCCGGCCCGGCGGGCGCGTTCCGCTCTGTGCCCCGGAACGCGCGGCACCTGCTGACACTACATCCCCTCGGACGAGGACGCAACACCGGCACCCGGCTGAAATAAAAAACGAAGTTCGACAAAACCGGAGTCAAAGAAGGCAGTGCCGTCAGGCCCTAATGGCAGCGGATGCCGCTGAGCAAATGCGCCATCTTTTCCTTTTTGGTGCGCAGGTAGTCTTCGTTTTCCGAGCAGGCTTCGATTTCAATGGGCACGCGCTCCACAATCTCAATGCCGTAGCCCGAAAGCCCCACGATTTTCTTGGGGTTGTTGGTCAGCAGGCGGATTTTGCGGATGCCCAGATCCACCAGCATCTGCGCGCCGGTGCCGTAATCGCGCAAATCGTCGGGGAAGCCCAGCATGCGGTTGGCCTCCACCGTGTCGTAGCCCTGATCCTGCAAGGCATAGGCCCGGATCTTGTTGGCCAGGCCGATGCCGCGCCCTTCCTGACGCATGTAGAGCAGCGCGCCGCGCCCTTCCGTCTCGATCTGGCGCAGGGCCGCGCCAAGCTGGCCCCGGCAGTCGCAACGCAGGGACCCCAGCGCGTCGCCGGTCAGGCACTGGCTGTGCACGCGCACCAGAACAGGCTCCGGCCCGCTGATGTCGCCCTTGACCAGGGCCAGATGGGTGCCCGGCTCCATTTCGCTTTCGTAGGCGTAGACCGTGAAGTCGCCGTACAGGCTGGGCAGATGGGCGTGCGCGTCGCAACGCACTGACACCTGACCGCGCTCCAGACGGTAGCGGATGATGTCGCGCACCGCCGCGATCTTGATATTGTGCTCGGCAGAAAATTTCTCCAGATCCGGCATGCGGGCCATACTGCCGTCTTCGCGCATGATTTCGCAGATCACGGCCGCCGGTTTGAGACCGGCCAGCCGGGCCAGATCCACGCTGCCTTCAGTCTGGCCCGTACGCGCGAGCACGCCGCCCGCCTTGGCCCGGAGCGGAAAGACATGGCCGGGCGAAACAATATCTTCGGGCCGAACGTCGTCCGCCACGGCGGCCCTGATGGTGGCGGCGCGGTCCGCCGCCGAAATGCCCGTGGTAATGCCCTCGCGGGCCTCAATGGACACCGTGAAGTTGGTGCCGAAACGCGAACCGTTGCGCTGGGTCATCAATGGCAGTTGCAGGCGGTCGGTCAGTTCCGGGGCCAGGGGCAGACAGATCAGGCCGCGCCCGAAACGGGCCATGAAATTGATGGCTTCCGGCGTGACGTGCTCGGCGGCCATGGTCAGGTCGCCTTCGTTTTCACGGTCCTCGTCGTCCACCAGAATGACCATTTTGCCCTGCCGGATATCGGCGACGGCTTCTTCAACGCTGCACAAAGGCATGACTACTTCCTTTACAGTTACTGTGTGGCCGGAATGCGCTTGCGGCAAAGGTAGGGCGGGCGCGGGCTTCTGTCAACCGGAGGCGGGACGGCCCGCTACACCGCGCGCAGCCCCACCTCCGCCAGCAGCGCCGCCAGCGGCCTGCCCAGCAGAAACGGCAGCAACGCGGCGGGCACCCGCCCGCGCGTGACGCAGAGTTCGCGGAAGGCCGCGTCATAGCGGGCCATTTCCGCCAGTTCGACGCGGGCGGCTTCTTTCTCGTCGCCGGTGAGCAGGCCGGACGCCGTGATTTCCCCGGCTGCCGCCGCGCCGCGGGGCCGGAAGCCCAGAGCCGAGGCCAGAGCCAGCGCGCGGCCCGCCGGGCAAGCTTCGTCGTGGACTGTGATCAGTTCCAGACAGAGGGACGGCGCGACGGGCAGCAACGTTTCGTCCGCCAGGGTTTCCAGAACCGCGCGGCGGTCCAGACTTTGCCCGTGGGCCAGCATGTCCTCCAGAGGCGCGGTGTCCGCGCAGAACAGCACACGGCACTGCGCGGGACGGCGATCATAGATGCCGCAGCCCGCGCCGTCCCTGTAATACAGGCAGCGCCAGGGATGGCCGGACTCGCCCGTGCCCGCCAGCTTGAGCAGTTCCCCGTCCAGAGGCCGCAGCATGCCGAGCGCGTCGTCGCGCGCCCACTCACCGGCCCGCAGGCAGACCAGAGCCTCCAGCGGCAGCGCGCCCTGGCCCGGCAGGGGTGCGTCCTTACGCATCAGGGTCGGGCCGCCGCGCAGGCAGCATTGCCCGCAACGACGGCAGGAAAGATCGCTCATGCGTCGCCGGGCTTCCCCGGCACAGGCGCAAGGAACTTCGCCTGAATGAAGGCCTTGACTTCTTCCCAGGCATGGCGGCTTTCCGGCAGGGCGTCGCCGAAAATCTGAAAGACGTGAAACAGTCCGTAATAACGGGTCAGTGTGGCGTCCACGCCCGCCTCCACGGCGTGCCGATAGACGATCTCGGAATCGCTTTCCAGAATTTCGTCCGTGCCCACCTGGATCAGCATGGGCGGAAAACCCTTGTAGGCGGCGAAGACCGGCGAAAGGTAGGGATTTTTGGGATCAGTCGCGCCCACGTAGCTGAGGATGAAGGGCAGGGTCTTGGGCATGACGCCGTCCTTGGGCGGCATGTATTCGGGATTGTTGCCGAAAATGGGATCAATGGACGCGTTCTTAAGGTGTGATTCGCCCGAGCCGGTCATATCCGTCCACGGCGACATGCAGACCAGAGCGCGGGGCAGAGGCCTGCCCATGTCACGCAGCTTGAGGGTCAGGGCCAGGGTCAGATTGCCGCCCGCGCTGTCCCCCACCACCAGAATATTCCAGGGCTTGTAGCCTTGGGCCAGCAGCCGGTTCCAGGCGTCCAGGGCGTCATCCAGGGCCGCCGGAAAAACGTGCTCCGGGGCCAGACGGTAGTCCGGGCAGAACACGTCGGCGTCACCAGCCATGCGCGAATAGCGCACGGCCATGCTCCGGTAGATGTTGGAAAGCTTCAGTATATAGGCCCCGCCGTGCAGCAGCAGAACGGCCTTTTCATGCGGCTCGCCGTCCTTGCGCAAAAGTTCGGCATTGCAGTTCCTGAGCGCCACGCGCGTATTCGTATAGCCTTGGGGCGCTTTCCAGGCCGACTCGCTGTTGACGTATTTGCGCGCCGCGCGCAGGAAGTCGTCGCCCTTGAGACCGGGCGCATGCAGCAAAAGACGCAGGCCGTCGCGCACCACGCCGGACTGCACGGAAAGTCTGGGGCCGGCGGCATTGAAATAACGCGTGCTGTCCGCAGCTCCGGCCGGGGCGGCGCAGAGCAGCGCCAGCAGAAAAGAGCAGATTTTCTTCATTCAATCCTTCTCCCGTGGCGCGGGTTACGCGCCGGAATGTTCAAGGGACTGTTTCTAAATTGAGAAATTTTGGCTTTCCGGCAAGGAACACGAATTTTTTGCGAAGGGAGTGTACTCTTATGGTACTCGACCGGAGCAAAAAACGAGTTTGACGCAGCTGGAAGTCAAAAGAGCCAATTTAGGGACAGACCCTCGTTTTCGCGTCACCGTCATGAAACCTCCCCCCATAGCTGCGGTTCAGCCGCCGGGAGAATTTTTCCATGTAATAGTAATACACCGGCGTGATGTAGAGGGTCACGATCTGCGAGAAGCACAGGCCGCCCACCACGGCCAGGCCCAGAGGCCGCCGGGCCTCGGCCCCGGCTCCGATGCCGATGGCGATGGGCAGCGCGCCCATGAGCGCGGCCATGGTGGTCATCATAATGGGCCGGAAGCGCACGTGGCAGCCTTCGGTGATGGCGGCCAGCGGCGTGATGGAGGGGTCGCGGTGCTGGGCCTCCAGCGCGAAGTCCAGCATCATGATGGCGTTTTTCTTGACGATGCCCAGCAGCATGATCACGCCCACAAAACCGTAGAGGTCCAGCTCCAGCCCGAACAGCCAGAGCGTGGCCAGCGCCCCGAAACCCGCCGAGGGCAGGCCGGACAGAATGGTCAGGGGATGGATGAAACTTTCATACAGAATGCCCAGCACCAGATAGATGACCACAATGGCCAGGATCAGCAGCCAGCCCATGCCCTTGAGGGAGTTCTGGAAGGCCTGGGCCGTGCCCTGGGATTCGGCGGTCACCGAATCGGGCAGCAGGGGACGGGCCGTGGCTTCCACGGCTCCCACGCCCTGGCTCAGGGCCACGCCGGGCCGCAGATTGTAGGAGATGGTCACGGCCGGGAACTGGCCGTTGTGGTTCACCGCGATGGGGCCCACGCCGGGCGAGAGTTTGGCCAGGGTGTCCAGCGGCACCAGCTCCCCGTCCTTGGAGCGCACGTAGAGGCGGGACAGGGCCGAACTGTCCTGCTGGAAGCGCTTCTGCAATTCCACAAAGACCTTGTAGTCGTTGGTGGGCGCGTAAATGGTGGAAATTTCACGCGAGCCGTAGGCCGACTGCAGGGCCAGTTCGATCTGCTGCGGGCTGACGCCCAGGGCCGCCGCCCGGTTGCGGTCGATGGTCACGCGCAGCTCGGGATTCTTGAGCTGCAGATCGCTGTTCACGTCCTGAATCTGGGGCAGCTTGCGCAGGGCTTCCTCCACTTTCTGGGCGCTGTCGTAGAGGGCCTCCATGTCCGGCCCGGACAGGGTATACTGGTAGAGCGCCTTGGAGGAGCGCCCGCCGATGTTGATGGCCGGGGGCACGCGCACGAAAATCCGCATGGCCGGGG
Source organism: Desulfovibrio porci (assembly GCF_009696265.1). Classification (NCBI taxonomy): domain Bacteria; kingdom Pseudomonadati; phylum Thermodesulfobacteriota; class Desulfovibrionia; order Desulfovibrionales; family Desulfovibrionaceae; genus Desulfovibrio; species Desulfovibrio porci. The sequence continues at coordinate 130,263 of NZ_VUMH01000009.1, read as the reverse complement.
AGGTGTTCAGTTCCCGCCGCAGGCGCTGGGCCACGGTTTCGATGTTCGGACGCTGGTTGTGGGGCTTGAGATGCATGAGCAGGATGCCGTTGTTCATGCTCTGGCTGGAACCCACAATGCCCACCACGGAGTTGAACATGGAGACGTGCGGCTGTTTTTCCAGCAGGGGGTCCAGGGCGTGCTGGGCCTCCACCATGCCCTGGAAGGAAACGCCCTGCTCCGCCTCGGTGCTGGCCACCAGAAAGCCCATGTCCTCGGCGGGCAGAAAGCCCTTGGGCATGACCACGCCCAGCCAGACGGTCAGGCCCAGCAGGGCCAGAGAGGCGCAGAGCGCGGCCAGGCGATGGTGCAGCACGTAATCCAGGGATGTGGCGTAGCCCGCCGCCAGCCGGTCGAACATGCGCTCCAGCAGGCCGTACACGCCTTCATACCCGGCCTTGTGCTTCTGTCCGGCTTTCAGAAAGTAGGCGCAGAGCATGGGCGTCAGCGTCAGCGAGACCACGCCGGAACAGAGGATGGCCGTGATGATGACCACCGCGAACTCGCGGAACAGCCGCCCCACGATGCCGCCCATGAAAAGCACGGGAATGAACACGGCGGCCAGGGAAATGGTCATGGAGACAATGGTGAAGCCGATTTCCGCCGAGCCGTCATAGGCGGCCGTGAGCGGGTCCTTGCCCATTTCCTGGTGGCGGACGATGTTTTCCAGCATGACGATGGCGTCGTCCACCACAAAGCCCACGGCCAAAGTCAGGGCCATGAGCGAGAGGTTGTCCAGGCTGTAGCCCAGCACGGCCATGACCGCGAAGGTGGAGATCACCGACATGGGCAGGGCCAGGCTGGGGATGACTGTGGCGGGCAGGTTGCGCAGAAAAATGAAGATAACCAGCACCACCAGAAATACCGTGAGAATCAGGGTGAACTTCACGTCGGCCACGGATTCGCGGATGGATTCCGAGCGGTCGTAAAAGATGTCCACCTTGACCGAGGGCGGCAACTGGCGCTCCAGGCCGGGCAGCAGCTTTTTGATGGCGTCCACCACCTGCACGGTATTGGTGCCGGGCTGGCGCTCCACGGCCAGGGTGATGCTGGGCGCGCCGCCGTTGCTCCAGGAGATCTGCTTGTCCTGCTGCTCGCTGTCCACCACCGTGCCCAGGTCGCGCAGGCGCACGGGCGCGCCGTTGCGGTAGGCCACCACCGTGTCCCGGAAAGCCCGCGCGTTGAGCAGCTGGCCCGAGGATTTGATGGAGCTTGCCCGCTGCGCGCCCTCCAGGGAGCCGGTGGGCAGCATGGAGTTGGCGGCGGCCACGGCGTCGGCCACCTCGTCGATGCCCAGCCCGCGCGTGGCCAGCTCGTCCGGGTCCAGCTGCACGCGCACGGCGTATTTTTTCTGGCCGTAGATGACGACCTGGGCCACGCCCTCCACCATGGACAGACGCTGGCCGATGAGCGTATCGGCGTATTCGTTGAGCTGGTACAGGGGCAGGGTGGGCGAGGAAACCCGCAGGTAGAGAATGGGCATATCCGCCGGGTTGACCTTGCGGAAGCTGGGCGGCGTGGTCATGCTGGTGGGCAGGCGGCGCTGGGCCAGACCGATGGCCGACTGCACGTCCAGTGCCGCCGCGTCGATATTCCTGTCCAGGGCGAACTGGATGGTGATGCGGGTGCGGCCCACGGCATTGACCGAAGAAATGGAATCAATGCCCGCAATGGTGAAAAATTCCTTTTCCAGCGGTGTGGCCACGGAGGCGGCCATGGTCTCCGGGTCCGCCCCGGACAGGTCGGCCATGACCTGGATGGTGGGAAAGTCCACGTTGGGCAGTTGGTTGACCGGCAGGGACATATAGCCCGTGGCGCCGAAAAAGAGCATGCCCAGCATGATCAGGGCGGTGGCGACCGGGCGTCGGATGAAGACGGCGGCGATATTCATGGTGTGAGTATGCTAAGACATGAGCTGACGCACAAGCAAAAAAACGCCCAGGGCGCTGCAAAGCACGCCGATGATCCGGCGCAGCAGCCAGGCCGGGATGCGCCGCACCACGGCCACGCCGCCGAAAAAGCCCGCCACTTCCAAGAGGCAGAGCATGGGCAGCAGGCTGAAATCCACATGGCCGCCGCTCCAGTTGCCCACCGTGCCGGAAAGGGCCGTGGCCGCCTGATAGGGCATGGACAGGGCCACGGCAGCCACGGGCGGGAAGCCCGCCACCACCATCCAGGGGATGGAGAGCACCGGCCCGCCCGCGCCCGTGAGCCCGGCCAGCAGGCCGGTAACAGCCCCGATCAGAAAAACGCCGTTGCGGCCCTGCCAGAAGAGATTGCCGCCCGCGCCCACACGGGGCGGCCGGAAAGCGCAAAAACCCGCGAAGATAACCAGCAGGGCCAGCAGCAGGATCAGCGGCCCGCCCGGCACATGTGCGTTGAGCAGCGCGCCGGGCCCGGCGGTGATCAGTCCCCCCAGCACATAGGGCACGGCCTTGGCCGGGTCCAGATGGCCCAGGCGGTGGTACAGCCAGGTGCCCACCAGACTCAGAGGCAGAAAGGAGGCCAGAGCCGTGCCCATGGCCGTATGGGTGCCAAGTCCGCTCAAAAGAATCAGGGCCGGGGGAATCAGAATGCCGCCTACGCCCGTGACGCCCACCAGAAAACCCACCACCAGGCAGGTGAGGTACAAAGCCGCCAGAACCATGAAACACCTCTCAGCGCAACAAGCGGAACGCAAGGCAGACCAGCCAGAGAGCCAGCCCACCGCATACGGCGCTATAGCGCATAAGCGCGCACAAGGCCAGCAGCCGCGCCCGGTCCCAGGGCGCGGCCCGGTCCTTTGGCGGCCCCAGCCAGGGCTTGTCCACCAGCGTGCCGAAGTAGACTGAAGGCCCGGCCATGCGCGCCCGGCAGAGCCAGGCGCATGCGGTCATGGACCAGCCGGAATTGGGGCTGGGCATGCCCGCCGCCTGGCGCGCCACGGTGCGGAAGCCCGGCCACCGGCCGTCCCAGACCCGCGCGGCGGGCCGCAGCCGCCGGACCAGCATGTCCGTCAGCCGCAAGGCCGCCACGGACAGCCGCGCCGGAATAAAGGCCAGGCAATCGTCCGCACGCGCCCCGGCCCAGCCCAGCCAGCGCCAGCGCTCGGTCAGGTAGCCCCACATGGAATCCGTGGTGCTCACGGCCTTGTACATCCACAGACCCACGGGCCCGCCCAGCAGCAACCAGAAAAAAGGGGCCAGCAGCGCGTCGGTGAAATTTTCCGACAGGGTGTCGGCCAGGGTTTTACGCAGCAGCGGGCGGTCCATGCGGCTGGTGTCCCGGCTGACCAGCCGGGAGAGAGCCTTGCGCGCCTGAGCTTCGGGCCGCGTCTCCACCTCGCGCAGCACTTCCCCGCCCGTTTCCAGCAGGCTGCCCATGGCCAGCCCGGCCCAGGCCAGGTACACGGCCGGCAAAAGTCCAAGCAGAGGCAAGGAAACCAGCAGCCAGGCCGCCAACCCCGTCACGCCGGCCAGCAGAAGCAGACAGGCCAGACCCGCCAGACGGCCGCGCCGTTTTTCGCCGGACGGGTCGCCCGACGTCATCCGGCGACGGGCCGGGCCTTCCAGCCGGGCCAGCAGGCGGCCCACCAGGCAGACCGGATGCGGCCAGGGCAGTCTAGGGTCGCCCAGCCGGAGATCCAGCAGCAGGGCCAGGGGGGCCAGCCACCAGCACTCCCATACCGAGTACGGGAACAGGGACGCTAAAAGGCTCAGATCCATTGTTCCAGCAGACCGCAGGAGGCCAGGGCCATGTACAGCACAATGCCCGCCGAGGTGGACAGGTTCAGGCTGCGCACCCCGCCCTCACGCATGGGAATGCGCACGTGATGCGGAGAGGCGTCCAGCATTTCCGGCGGCAGGCCGCGCGTCTCTGGCCCGAAAACCAGGCAGTCTTCCGGCTGGAAGGCAAAATGCTGCAAGGGCGCGTTGCCGTGGCGGCTCTTGGCCGAAGTCATTACCCAGCGCTCGTCGGCGGGCCTGCCGGGCCGCCCGGCGAAAGCGGACCAGCCCGGCCAGGTGAAGAGGCGCACATTGGGCCAGTAATCAAGGCCCGCGCGCTTGAGATAGCGGTTTTCCAGCTTGAAGCCCAAGGGTTCGATGAGATGCAGCTCCGTGCCCGTGGCCGCGCAGAGCCGGGCCACGTTGCCGGTGTTGGGCGGGATTTCGGGCTCAAAAAGAACAATGCGCATGACGGTCATTTCCGCCGGACATCGCCGGGTTTCACGGGTCGTTCATTTTCCTCCCGCCCTGTGGACGGGGAAGGATTCCGGCGGGCGCCTTCCGGCTTCACGGGGCGACCAGCCTCCCCCACACTCTCCGGTTCAGGAAGGTTCTGTCTTTTGCGGCCCGCCGCCAGCAGCGGGACCAGCTCATCCCAGCCTTTCTGGGCGGCCGTTTCCAGGGGCGGCATCGCGCCTTCGCCAGCCAGGTCCGGGTTCGCCCCGGCGTCAAGCAGCAAGCGTATCAGCTCAAGGCTCTTCCCGGAACCTGACCGGCAAGCCTTGTGCAAAAAGGTGTCGCCGCCCGTTGTCCTGTACCGCGCGGGATCGCAGAGAGTGAACAGGATATCCATGATCTCGGCGATGTTGTGCTGATCTTCCTGCTTCCCTTGCATTGTGGCGGCGCGGCCCCGCTCATGCCCATACATTTGCAGCGCGCAGGCCAGAGCGGTCTGTCCCGCGCGGTTCAGCGCGTTGACGTCCACGCCCGCCGCCAGCAATTTGTCGATCACCGCCTGTCCGGCATGAAAATACACAAAATAAAAAAGCACTGACCCGGCGCGCGTATTTTCACGGTCAAAGCCCAAAGCCAGACAGGCCCGCAACAGGTCGGCGTCCAACGACGCGGCGGCGCTCTGCAGGAGGTTGAAACTGACGCGCTCCACGCCGGACGTGGAAAAATAACGCGAAGGATCGGAACCGGCAACAGCCCGAATCCGTTCCAGAAGCTCCCGGTTCCTTCCGGCGATATCGAAAAACTTCTCCAGCGCGGCGCGGGCCTGATCCCGGCTCGGTCCGTCCTCCCCCAGTGCCCGGGCGTGGTAATAACGGAAAATCCTCAACAACTGGTCCTCGTTTCCATGTCGCTCAAGGTAGCCCGTAAGCCGGTCGAAAAGCGGCGCAATATTCAGTAGATCCGCCGCCAGCAGGCCGTCCAGCCCAACAATGGAACCGTCCTTTTGCCGACTATCCGCAAAATCACTCCAGACAATCTCAATATCATTGCAGTGTTCCGCAATGATATTCAGAAAAAGCGTCGCCCGCTGCGCATCGCCGCCGTCCAGCAGAGCATTGATCCCCTGCGCATAGGACCTGGTGCATAAAAAAGCATTCCGCGAAAACGCGGTCCGTACCGCCTCCTCGTCATTGCTTGTACCGGCCAGAAAATCCGGCGCAATCTTTTCCAAGAACACTTCACGCGTGTCCGCAACGTGATTTTCCAGACCCCACCAAAGAAAGGCGCAGCCCATGAAAAGCAAGCCGCATAAACGGGATGGAGACCTCAGGGATACGGGTCTGGACGGCCCCAACAACCAGCGTGACAAAAGCAAGGTCACCATTGCCAGTAAAACGGCCTGACCTGTCCGCACCGCCCCCAATCCCAGCGATACGAAGGGATCAAAAAGATCACCGGCATAGCGGCGCGGTTCCGGATCGGCATGAAGGAAAAACAGCGCAGGGAGCAGACAACAGGCGAAACGCGCTCCTTTCCAGACGCAGAACAGACCGAACAGAAACAAGATGACGGCCATTTCTCCCCCGCTCAGATTGCTTTTCCGGCCTTCCGCCCTACTCCTCCGGCTCGATCCAGCGGCGGGAGCGCTCCACGGCCCGGCGCCAGTGGTACAGCAGTTCGGCGCGGCGCTCTTCGCTCATCCGGGGTTCAAAGCGGCGGTCCAGTTGCCAGAGCGCGCCCGCTTCCTCCTCGTCCGCCCAGAAGCCCACGGCCAGCCCCGCCAGGCAGGCGGCGCCCAGGGCCGTGGTTTCCGTCACCACCGGGCGTTCCACGGGCACGCCGGTGAGATCGGCCTGGCACTGCATGAGCATATTGTTGCGGCTGGCCCCGCCGTCCACGCGCAGCACGCTGCAGGCAAGACCGGCGTCCGCCCGCATGGCTTCCATGACGTCCAGGGTCTGGAGGGCAATGGATTCAATGGCCGCCCTGGCGATATGCCCGCGCCCAACGCCCCTGGTCAGGCCCACCATGACGCCGCGCGCGTACTGGTCCCAGTGCGGCGCGCCCAGGCCCGTGAAGGCGGGAACCAGATAGACGCCGCCGTTGTCCGGCACGGAGGCGGCCAGGCCTTCCAGCTCCGAGGAATCCTGAATGAAGCCCAGACCGTCGCGCAGCCACTGGACCACGGCCCCGCCCGCGAAAACGCTGCCCTCCAGGGCGTAACTCCGGCCGCGCTGCGTCTCCCAGGCCACGGTGGCCAACAGGTTGTTCCGGCTGGTCCGTGGCCGCGCCCCGGTGTTCAGCAGCAGAAAACAGCCCGTGCCGTAGGTGTTCTTGAGCATGCCTTCCTTCAGGCAGGCGTTGCCGAACGTGGCGGCCTGCTGGTCGCCCGCCACGCCCGCCACGGGCACGGCGTGGCCGAAAAATTCGGGATGCGCGCGGGCCATGACGCTGGAGGAAGGCGCCACCTCGGGCAGCATGGCGCGCGGCACGTTGAGCAGGTCCAGCAGTTCGTCGTCCCACTGGCCGGTGTGAATGTTGAACAGCAGGGTGCGGCTGGCGTTGGAAGGGTCGGTCAAATGCGCGCCGCGTTTGCTGAAATTCCAGATCAGCCAGGAATCCACAGTGCCGAAAAGCAGTTCGCCCGCCTCGGCCCTGGCCCGCGCGCCGGGCACGTTATCCAGAATCCAGCCGATCTTGGTGCCGGAAAAATAGGCGTCCGGCACCAGGCCGGTCTTTTCGCGGATGATTCCGGCCTTGCCCTCGGCGCGCAAACGGTCGCAGACGGGAGCCGTGCGGCGGTCCTGCCAGACGATGGCGTTGTACACCGGCGCGCCGCTGGCCCGGTCCCAGACCACGGTGGTTTCACGCTGGTTGGTGATGCCCACGGCGGCCAGCTCATGGCCCTGCACCCCGGCCTGTTTGAGACAGTCGCGGGCCACATGGGCCTGGGTGTCGAAAATCTCGTCCGGGCTGTGCTCCACCCAGCCGGGCTGAGGATAGATCTGGGTAAATTCCTTCTGGGCCACCTGAAGCATGCGGCCCCGGCGGTCGAACAGGATGGCCCGCGAGCTGGTGGTGCCCTGGTCCAGGGCCAGGATATACGAGGCGGTCAATACGTCTCCCCCTAAAAATATATTGCCCTTGAAACGCACCTCTTTTTCAAAGAGGCATTCAGCCGACGGCAGCAATGCGGCGTTAGAGCGTTTCAAAGTTAAAACGCTCTAACGAGGCTGCGCAGCAGCCTCGCGCCACGAAGCCGTAAGCGCAATTTATTTGCACTGTTAAGCGGTGAAGTGGGCGTGTCTTTAAACTTTGAGATGTACAACATTTCAAAGTTAATCTGCTCTAGAGCTTTTCAACGCGGGAATATCCGGAGAAGCGCTGATTACTGAAGACTTTTGTTTTCCGCCAAGGAAGGCGAACTTCGGGCGGAGGGAATATATTCAAACATATTCGACCGTCGCGCGAAGTTCGTCTGACGCAGGCAGAGGACAAAAAGATCAGTAATCAGCACTTCTCCGTCACAATCGCCCCGCAATGCCCGGCACCACCTGGCAGGCCACCCGGATATCCTTGGAGCCGTAGCCGCCGTCGTCCAGGGTGGCGAAAAGGTCGGCTTCCACCACTTCCACGGCCGCGTCCGGCACGCCCTCGGCGGCCAGGTGGGCGGCCAGCAGTTCCCCGGCGCGGCGCTCGGCGGCGTTCAGTGTGTAGCCCTTGCTGATGCGCTCCTCCAGATCCAGAGCGGGCGCGCGCAGCAGGCCGCGCCCCGTGTCCGCATAAATTTCCAGTCCGGCTGTGGGCAGGGTCAGGGCCGCGCCCACGGCATTGGCCACGGCGGCGTGCGGCGGGCTGGCTACCGGCAGGCCCAGGGCCGCGCCCAGACGCTCGCGGATGCAGTCCGCCGGGCCGCCCACCAGCCAGACGCGCTCGGGCCTGGCCTCGCGCACGGCCTTGAGCGCGGCCAGGGTGTAAATGGGCCGGGCGTTCACGGCCTCCACAAGCTCGCGCGCGGCCAGCGCCACCTGCGCCAGAGCGTCGTCCACGGCCTTTTGGGCCAGGACGCGCGCATCCAGACCGTGGGCGGCGGCCAGCGTCGCCAGCCCCTCGCGGGAAGCGGCCATATCGCCCCGGTCAGCGGAAGCGCCGGGAGCGGCCTCGGCGTCCAGCACGTTCAAGGCGTCCAGCAACGTGGGCCGCGCGCCGCCGAAGGCCAGGGCCGGACCGTCGCGCAGCGGGCCGGTGCGTACGCGCGCGTCCCGCCCCGAGCCGTCCACGCTGAGCAGGGAATCCCCGCCCACGCCGATGGACGTGGAGGCCAGGGCGCGCACCAGCGTGCGGCGGCCTTGCAGCAGCATGCCGTCACGGTCGATGACCGGCGAGCCGTCAAAGAACAGGGCCATATCCGTGGTGGTGCCGCCCATGTCCAGCAGCAGGGAGCAACCTTGCTCCGTTTCCGGGCAGAGGGCCATGACGCCCATGACGCTGGCCGCCGGGCCGGACAGAATGGACTGCACCGGCTCGCGCCGCGAAAGGGATGTCGGCACCGCGCCGCCGTCGGCCTTGAGCAGGCGGGTGGCCGCGTGGATGCCCGCGTCGGCCAGTGCCGCCTCCACTACGTCCAGAAAATCGTTGTGCAGGCGCTGCACGGCCGCGTTGTAATAGGCCGTGGCTACCCGGCGGGGGAAATTGAGTCGGCCTGAGAGCCGGTGCCCGAGGGTGACGGGCAGGCTCGACGCCTTGACGGCCGCCGCGCCCATGGCCCGCTCGTGGGCCGGATTGCGCGGCGAAAACTTGCCCACGCAGGCCACGGCGGCCACGCCTTCATCGCGCCAGCGGGCCGCCCGCCGGGCCAGTTCGTCCGTTTGCAGGGGGCTGACCTCCACGCCCCGGTGGTCCAGGCCGCCGGGAATCACGCAGACGTGTTCCCCCAGGCCGAAACGCGCGGGGTCCAGACCCGGCCCTGCGGAAAGCGCCAGGCCCACGCTGTCGGCCCGGCCCTGCACCAGGGCGTTGACCGCCAGGGTGGTGCCCAGGGTCACACGCTCCACTTCAGCCAGAAACGCCGCGCCCGCGCCGCCCAGCTCCCCGGCCAGGGCCGCCAGCACTTCCCGCACCGAGGCGGGCAGATCGTCATGGCGGGTTTTGACCTTGGCCGACGCCGCCAGACGCGGACTTGCCCCGTTGCCCGTGATCAGCACCGCGTCGGTATGGGTGCCGCCCGCGTCAATGCCCAGTACTGCGCTTTCTTTCATGCCCGCTCCGTCTTGAACGCAAAAGTTGAATGATACGGGGCCGAGCATACGCCATACGACTCCGCCGGGCCAGGGTTTTCCGGCCCTACGGCCGCGCGCAACGCACCTGATTCAGGACCGTCAGCCTGGACAGCATGGAGGCAAGGGCGTGGCGCAGCCTGCGTTCCGCATCGTCCGCCAGTCCGGCCTGGACGTCCGCGAAAGCCTTGCCCAACGCCGCTTCAATATAGGCCTTGTTTTTCTCCACAATCTTTCGCCGGTTCGTTTCCGTGAGGAAAAACCTGGGCAGCTTGCGCTTCCACAAAAAGCCCTTGGCCACTTTCCCCAGGCCCCAGACGCCCATAAAGGCCGCGCCGCCGCCCAGCACGGCGGAGACAGCCTCGCCCGTGTGCGCTATGGCCCCGGCCACGGCGTAGGCGGCAATGCCCGGCAGCACCGCCGAGGCCATGAAATCCATGATGTTCAGAAAAGCCAGGCGCGACACCTTTACGCTGATGGCGTCGAAAAAGTCATTGCTGAGCGCCCGCGCGGGGAATTCAAAGCGCGGGGCTAGCGGGACGCCGTTCCGGCGCAGCCAGGCCCTGAAACGCTGCTGCAATTCGTACTGGATTTCCTCGCGCAGGGCTTCCGTTTTTTCCCTGATGACGGCCAGCAGCCCGGCATCGTTTTGGATGTTTTCCACAAAGGCCCGCTCCAGTTGCTCCACGGTTTTTTGCACTTTCCGGGCTTCTTCCAGCACGGGCATGATGTCCCGGTCCACAATGCGCTCCGTGCACAGACGCACGGCGAATGTGGCGTGCTTGGCCACGATGTTCCGCACCACTTCGCAGGCCTGATCCGCAAAGGTCTCGATTTTCTCGCCCAGAAGCGCCCGCACGGCGGCGTGCGACTCGGAAAGGACCGGATAGAGGGCCAGGCCGTAGGCGATGTCCTCATACGTGCGGCGGCTCATGGCCCGCTCGGCGGCGGGGAAAAGCTCCCGCGCCATGTCCTGGACGAAAAACCAGCGGCTGCTGCCGCCCGTGAGAATGACTTTTGAAATATCCCGGCGGCCGTCAATGCCGCCGAGAATGCTTCTGAACCAGGAGAGCAGGCCGATCCGTCGGCCTTGCAGCAGATCCCGGGCCTGCGGGCTCAGGCCGCCCCTGTCGGCATACTGGCCCAGCATGGCGCGCAGGCTGTCCGTGGCCGCGTAGTTTTCCGCATCCCTGATGAAATCCTCCCGCGTATAGTCGTGAACATAGGCGTCCTGTCTGTTCCCGCGGGCGTCATGCCACACGGCGTGCAGGCTGACCCTGGCCGCCCCGTCCAGGGCCACGGCGTCCGAAAAACGCTCCTTTTCGGCCTTGCACTGAATCCAGTGCAGATAATATTCATAGCCGGAGCCGGGCGCGTCCCGTTGGAAGAGCTCGTTTTTACGGCAGAAAACCTGAAACAGCAGATCATCGAACAAGCGCCCGCCAAACAGGGGATCGCCGCCGTTCTGGAGCACGTCCATGCTTTCCAGGCTGGTGAAATCGCAGGTGCCGCCGCCGAAATCCAGGATAAGCGCCCTGTTTTCGATATCGTCGATGCTCAGAGCTCCGGACTGAAGGCAGGAAATCATGGCCGCGTCCGACTCCCTGACAAAGGCGGGGCGGGGCCAGCCGGCCCGCACGAAACATTGGGCCAGATTGAGGCTGAAATCCTCCCTGGTCCGGGAAGGCATGCCCACATAAATGCGGCTTTCAGGCTCCAGAACGCCCTCGGGCAGCGCCGCGCGCAGTTCGCGTAAAAAATCCGTCATCCACTCCATGGCCTCGGAGTCGCCGTGGGCGATTTCGGGCTTGAACTGGCTGCGCAGGGTCCGCGCGGGCATGGCGGCACGGTTGGTGTGGTATTCGCTTTCCGCGATGTTGCCGATGAGCAGGGGCTTGTGGTCCTGATAGAGAACCACCGTGGCTATGCAGCCGTTTTCATCGCTGATGCGCGGCAGCGTCAGCGGGGCGGGCTCGGCCGAAGCGCCGCCGGTCCCGTAGAGATAGGTATTGGTGGTGCCGAGATCAATGCCGATACTCTTCATCTTTCACTCCCGTGACGATCCCTGTTCCCCGGCATCCCGCTGCACATAGCCCCTGACAATCTTTTCGCCGGCCATGTAGCAGCGCTTGAGGATGCGGCAACGGTCCCCGTCCCTGACCAGGCCCACCATATCGTAGAATTTTTCGTGCTCCGCTCCGTTCCAGACCAGAAAATCGTCTTGGCCGGAATCCGTCTCATAGCCCACGGCGGCCAGCTTTTCGGCCAGAAATGTCCTGGTGTCCGCATCAAAGGCATCCAGCATCTGGATGACGTCCCGCGCGAGAAGACAATCGTTTTTGGGACATTTCACGGAACTCAGGTCGGGACTCCGGCTGTTTTTCAGTTCGGCCAATTCGGCGTCGCGGCGGTTCAGCTCCTCAAAAAAGACGAGCAGACAACGCATCCTCTCCGCCGCCTGTTTTTGCAGCGAATGTTTGAAGGCCGTCACATCCAGGGCCGTGACCTTTTTGGACAGAAAAACAAAAAGAAAGGCGGCCCCCAGCAGCAGATACCAGCGTTTCAGCAGGCCCGGCGCGGTTTCCCCGCTTCCGAAAACCGCCCGCTTGATTCCGGCCCAGGAGGTCAGGCGGAGCATGCCCGACATCAGGCCCACGGCGAACCCGGCCAGGGTTCCGAGCCCCAGAAAGGCCAGTACCCGTAAACGCGCCTTGGGATTGGCCGAAAGATATTCCGAAGCGTAAAACATGGCCCAGACCGCGACCACCCGGATGATGTCCCCGCCCATGTCCAGCCAGCCCAGCACCGTGGACAAAAGGCCGCCCAGCAGATAGCCGAAGAAGACGATGCCGCCCATGGACAAAAGGGAAGAGCGCTTCTGGTACAGGGCTTCAGTGGAGAAACCCGGCATGTCCCCGGCCAGCCGCCACCTGAGCTCGTCGGGCAGCGTATTGCCGCAGGCGTCGGCGCGCTCCCCGGTCCCGGCGCAAACCACCGCGCCGAGGTCCGTCAGTTCCGTCTTCAGATCGTACAAAATCCGTTGATGCTGCGCGTAATCTCCGGGAAAGGAAACTATTTTATCCACTGCGGCGTCGGCCAGACGCGCGGCGCTTTCTTCAAGTTCAAAGCTTTTTTTCTGTGGGTCCATGAAGGCTCCCGTGCCGGAATTTTGAAACAAGCGCACCCATTTTTGCGACCAGGCCGCCGGATGCTTTCGGCATATACTAATTCCGGGCATATGCCCGCGCAAGGCCCGGAAGCTGCCGCCAGCCTCAGGAAAAGAAATCCTCTCCGCCAGGGCAGACGCATCTAAAAAATCTTTATTTATTTATTGACTAGATAGCTCAGTAGCGGACAAAAAGGGGCAAAGCCGCCTCTGCTCCGCCGGAGCGAAGCGCAGGCGGATGGCTGGTGTCGGGAGAATCCTAAAAAATGCGCTAGCCGTTGCCGCGCCAGCGGCTTGCTTGAGCCGTTCACGGCGAAGCCGTATTACGGAACAAGACAGCATCGCTACGGATAGCGACAGTGACTTCCCTGGACACAATTTCGTGTAACTCATTGCTGTCTTCAGCCGTACGGCTCACAAGCTCGCCTACGGCTAAAGCTCCTGCGTCGCAACGGCTGAAGCAAGATTTTTCGGCGCTGGCAAGGAAAATGGCGCTTTTTGCGTGGAAACCGACCGGAAGGCGGTCCAAAGGGCCGTGCCCGTTGACGAGCGTAGCGAGCTTACGGGCATCGAGAGCAGAGATGTACTCAAGTACGTGAGCAGCAAAAAGCGCCGGATGACGCCGCCGGTGCCGAAAAGGCCGGTTTTGACGGATAATCACGACAAATAACAGACTGGTAAAGCAAAAATTAGATGCGTCTGCCCTGTCCTCACCGCCGACAGCGCTTGCCATGAACGCCGCTTTTCAGTAGATTTTTGCCCTTGCGCGGCCATGCGGGCAAACGGCCCGGCCACGGCACAGCGCTCCACACAGCGGCTCTTTGCGAGGTTAGCCATGCAGACAATGAAGTTCATCTGGTTTGACGGAAAAATGGTTCCCTGGGATCAGGCTCAGGTTCATGTGCTCACCCACGCCCTGCACTACGGCAGCGCCATTTTTGAAGGCATCCGGGCCTACGCCTGCGCCGACGGCACTTCCGCCGTCTTCCGCCTGGAGGACCACTGCAAGCGCATGCTCAACTCCGCCAAGATCCTGCGCATGGAGCTGCCCTACAGTGCCGAACAGCTGGGCGAAGCCTGCATTGAAACCCTCAAGGCCAACAAGCTGCCCGAGGGCTACATCCGCCCGCTCTCCTTTGTGGGCCACGGCGAAATGGGCGTCTACCCCGGCAACAATCCCGTGCAGACCATCATCGCGGTCTGGCCCTGGGGCGCGTATCTCGGCGCAGAAGCCCTGGAAAAAGGCATCCGCGTCAAAACCAGCACCTTCGCGCGCAGCCATGTGAACACCTGCATGTCCAAGGCCAAGGCCTCGGGCAACTACATCAACTCCATCCTGGCCAAGATCGAAGCCAAGGAAGAAGGCTTTGACGAAGCCGTCATGCTGGACACCAACGGCTTCGTCTCCGAAGCCACCGGCGAGAACATCTTCATCGTGCGCGACGGGGTCATCAAAACCACGCCCCTGACCTCCATTCTGGGCGGCATCACCCGCAAGTCCATCGTGGCGCTGGCCCGCGATCTGGGTTATACGGTGGAAGAGCAGCAGTTCACCCGCGACGAGTTCTACATCGCCGACGAAGCCTTCTTCACCGGCACGGCGGCGGAACTCACGCCCATCCGCGAACTGGACCACCGCCGGATCGGCGCGGGCCATGCGGGCCCGGTGACCAAGCATCTGCAGAAGGAATTCTTCAAGGTGGCCAAGGGCGAAAATCCCAAGTACGCGGGCTGGCTGCACCACTACACGGTATAACGGACAAAAGCTGTTCCCCAGCTTTCATGCGCGGCCGGACGCGGCGACTCGCACCGCCCGGCCGCGCATGAAGAACGACAGGCCCGCATGAAGCACCTTTCTCTCGCGGCGCGATACCGCCCCCAGACCTTCGCCCAGGTGGCCGGACAGGACATGGTCAAGGCCGTGCTGTCCCGCGCCGCCGCCGAGGACCGCCCCGCAGCCGCCTACCTGCTGAGCGGCACGCGCGGCGTGGGCAAGACCACCATCGCCCGCATCTTCGCCAAGGCCCTCAACTGCGAGCACGCGCCCGGCCCCGAGCCCTGCAACGAATGCGCCCAGTGCCGCAAGATCACCCAGGGCGCGCATGTGGACGTCACCGAGATTGACGGCGCGTCCAACAACAGCGTGGAGGACGCCCGCTCCCTGCGCGAGACCATCGGCTACGCGCCCATGGAGGGCCGCTACAAGATTTTCATCATCGACGAAGCCCACATGCTCACCCGCAACGCCTTCAACGCCCTGCTCAAGACGCTGGAGGAGCCGCCGGAACGCGTGGTCTTCATCTTCGCCACTACCGAGGCGCACAAATTCCCGGTGACCATTGTCAGCCGCTGCCAGCATTTCGTCTTCCGCCATCTGAGCGAGGACGCTTTGGCCGAGCACCTCAGCGCCGTGCTGCGCAAGGAAAAAATGGAATTCGAGGAAGGCGCGGTGCGCCTGCTGGCCCGGCGGGCGGCGGGCAGCGTACGCGACGGCATGTCCCTGCTGGATCAGGCTCTGGCCCTGGGCGGCGCGAGCCTGACCACGGCCATGACCCGCGAAGTGCTGGGCCTGGCCGGGCAGGAGCTGTTCGGCCACCTGTTCGAGGCGCTGCACGGGCGCGACTGCGCGGCCGTGGCCGACCTCTCCCGCCAGATTCTCCAGCAGGGCGTGGACATCGGCTTTTTCGTGCGCGAACTGGCGGGCAATCTGCGCAATCTTTTTCTGCTCCGCCAGGGAGGGGCCGCCGTACTGCCCAGCCTGCGCCTGCCCGCCGACGAGGCCGCCCTCCAGCAAGCCTTGGCCCCGCGCTTTTCCGCCGGGCATCTGCACGCGGCCTGGCAAATGACCCTGGACGCCCAGCGCGGCATTGTCCAGAGTCCGGAACCGGCGGCGGCTCTGGAACTGCTGCTACTCAACCTGGCCCTGCTGCCCCAGCTGCTGCCGCTGGAACATCTGCCGGAACAGGAAGCGGCGCATGTTCCGTCAGCGGTTCCGCCGGTTCAGGCCCCGTCGGCCCCGGATACGCGGGAACCCCGGGACCGGATGTCCGCTTCAGACGGGCAGGCTGCGCCCGAGGCCCGGAATTTCTCCGCGCCCGCCGCCCCACGGCCCGGGCCGCCGCAACAATCCGCCACGCCGCCGTCGCACGACGCGCCGCCGTCGCAGCCCGCGCAGTGCCCGGCCCCCCGGGGACGCGCGCCGGAAAAGGCGGCCGCGCCGGAACCGGAAGCCGAACAGGAGCCTGATCCCGCCCCGGCGACGGCTTCCGAACCGGCGGTCCCGCCCGCCGTAACGGGCACGAGTCCTGAGGCAGCGACGGATGCGGAAGCGGACGCCGGACAGGCCGCGCGCCCCAGTTTCCAGCGGGACTGGCAGGCCTTTTGCGAATTTTGCGCGGCCGAGCAGGCCGCCGGGCGCCCCGCGCCGCAGCCGCATCTGTTGCGGGGCCTGGGTGTGGACTGGCGGGAGGATCGGCTGCGCCTGACGCCCAAGGCCCAGACCCTGCTCCACCAGTTGGAGAAACAGCGGCATACGCTGGAAGCGGCGCTGGCGGCGTTCGGAGCGGGCGCGCCGCGCCTGGAACTCATCGCTCCGCGCCCGCCGCGCGGCGAGGCCGAGCTCATTGAGGAGTTCAGCAAAAAGCCGGAGTTGCAACCCTGTCTGGAGGTGCTCCAGGCCTCCATTATTCACTGTACGGAAATCAAATAAGTCCCGAGGAGACAAACATGCGGAATATGAACGACATCCTGCGCCAGGCGCAGGTCATGCAGAGCAAACTGACCAAACTCCAGCAGGAAATGGCCGAGCGCTCGTATGAAGCGGCCAGCGGCGGCGGCATGGTCAAGGCCGAAGTTTCCGGCAAGCAGGAGCTGCGCAAGCTGACCATCGACCCCAAAGCCCTGGAAGGCGGCGACGTGGAAATGCTGCAGGACCTGATTCTGGCCGCCGTCAACGAGGCCGGACGCATCGCCCGTGAGACCATGGAACGTGAAATGAACAATATTTCCGGCGGCATCAAGCTGCCCGGCGTATTCTAGACCGTCCATGCACGACCGCATTCCCGAACCGCTCAAGGCTCTGGTGGAGCAACTCGCCCGCCTGCCGGGCCTGGGGCCCAAATCGGCCATGCGCGCGGCCATGACCCTGCTCAAATGGCCGGAGGCCGAAACCCGCCGCCTGGGCCGGGGCATCCACGACCTGCGCGACAATCTGCACCTCTGCTCGCGCTGCGGCGGACTGTCCTCCACGGACCCCTGCCCCGTGTGCGCGGACGCCGGGCGGGCGCGCGACACGCTCTGCCTGGTCACCGAATGGGACAGCATGCTGACCCTGGACGAAGGCGGTTTTTACCGGGGCCAATATATGATTCTGGGCGGCCTGCTGGCCCCTCTGGAGCGCATGGACTCGGAAAGCCTGGATCTGGACAGGCTGACGCGGCGTCTGGACGAGGGCGAGGTGACGGAACTGATTCTGGCCCTGGGCGCCACCCTGGAGGCGGAAAACACGGCCTCCTTCATCCGCCAGATGGCGCGCAAGCGTTTTCCCCATATCCGCGTCTCCCGTCTGGCCCAGGGCATCCCCCTGGGCGCGGAGGTCAAGTACATGGACAAGGAAACCCTGCGCCAATCCCTGCAATACAGGCAGGATCTGGCCTGAAAAAACGCACAGTCTGAACCGCGCGGCGGCGTCCCCAGGACGGCGCCGCGTTTTGCAAGGCAGAGGGCACGCCTATGGATATCGTCTCTCATCCCGTTTTCCAGGCCCTGGTGGCGGGGCTGCTCTCCTGGCTTTCCGTGAGCCTTGGCGCGGCGCTCATCTTCACCCGCCGCGAATTCTCGCGCCGGGCCATGGACTGCCTGCTGGGCGGGGCCGGGGGCATGATGCTGGCGGCGGCCTTTTTCGGCCTGTTGCAGCCAGCCCTGGAACTCGCCGCCCATCTGGAACGTCTGGCCTTCCTGCCCATTGTGGCGGGCCTGCTGCTGGGCGCGGCCTTTCTCTGGTGTCTGGACCGCGTGCTGCCGCACATCCATATGTTGCAGGATACGACCGAGGGCCTTTCCACCAGCTGGCGGCGCAGCATTCTGCTGGTCACAGCCATGGCCCTGCACCACATTCCGGAAGGACTGGCCATCGGCGTGGGCTACGGCGCGGCCGGAGCCGAGAGCATGGCCGCCCTGGGCACAGGCGCGGGCCTGACCACGGCCCTAGTGCTGACCTTTTCCATCATGCTGCAAAACGTGCCCGAGGGCCTAGTAGTTTCCGCCGCCCTGCGCTCCGAGGGCTTTTCCGCGCGCAAATCCTGTTTTTACGGCGTGCTCTCCGGCGCCACCGCCCCTCTGGGCGCTGTGCCGGGCGCGCTGGCCGCCGGCATCACCGCCGGACTGCTGCCCGTGGCCCTCTCCTTCGCCGCCGGAGCCATGATCTATGTTGTGGTGGAAGAAGTCGTGCCCGAAGCCAATGCCTCGGGCAACGGCAATCTGGCCACTGTTTCCTGTATTGCGGGCGTCTGCCTGGTGATCATGCTTTCCGCCCTGGTGGGCTGACGGCAGGTGCCGTAAAACGCGGGTTTCGCCCCACTGGCGGCCCGTTTCAAAAAACGCGCCGGGTGGAGCGCAAGCCGTTCACGGCAAAGCCGTGTTACGGCCGGTTAACGACGCGACATTGCGACTTTTCGGGCTGCCCCGCGCCGCAAGCCGACAGACGTCCCCCTGCGAAAATACCGGGAAAACCGCGACCCGCTCCTGATTTCTGATCGCCTTGACGCTGTCAAGCCTTGCGACCGCGCAGCTACCTTTTTTCTTGCAAAAAAATTTATTTTTGAATACAAGTAATTTTCATTGCATATGGGTAAATGTGCAATGAAAATCATTACTTATTTTTGTTTTTATTATATATTATAACCATAGGTTATGTATAATAAAAACCGGGTTTGCCCGGCTTTGCCGGGCATGCTGGCGGCGTAAATCTGTCCCCTTTCAACTTACTATCTTTATATGAAAAAGCACGATTCTCTCCTCCCGGTCTGCATGCATGCCGCGCCGCTGTCCAAGGAGAGAACGCCGCTCCGGGGCCCGGAAGCCCCGGCACGGCGAAACTCCGGCACGCATCAGGAGGGATCCCCCCACTCTCCACGCCCGCCTGTCCAGGCGTACTTCAGCACAGCGTTCCACGCTGTCCGCATCCGAGGAAATTACTATGCGCTTCACGTTCAACACTCTTCTGCTCCTTGTTCATATCTGTGCCCTGTGCTTATCCTGCGCGGGGGTGCTCATCAACATCCGCCTGGTTCCGGACGAGATTCCGCTTCCGGGTCTGGGCTTTGCCGCTCTTGTGGTGCTGTTGAGTTCTTTGTTCATCGCCAACCGGCTCGCCCCTCTGAAAAAAATGCTGCAGTACGCCCGTGCCGTGAGCGCGGGTGACAATACGGCGGTTCTGGATGTGGAGCGTTCCGGCAGTCTGCGGCCGCTGGCCGGGGCCATGCTGGCCATGGTCGAGAGATGCGAGGGACAGGCCCACTGGTACGAGGGCATCCTCAACACCCTGCCCCAAGCCATTTCAGTCACGGACATGGACATGAACTGGACCTTCTGCAATACGGCCTCGCTCAAATCCATGAACAAAACCAGCATGGATGAGGTGCGCGGCCTGCATTGTTCCGAAAAACAGGGCAACATCTGCAACACGCCTCAATGCGGCATTGAACAGCTGCGCCTGGGCAACAAGCAGGTCATCAACAACATGCCCAACGGCAAGACCATGCAGATCTCGCTGGACTATCTGCATGACGCCGCGGGCACGCCCATCGGTCATGTGGAAATCGGCGAGGACATCACCGAGAAAGTCCGCCTGGCCGAAGAAAGCAAAACAGCCGCCGCCAAGGCCCGCGCCGCCATGGTGGCGCAACTGGAAGGCGTGGTGACCGCCCTCAACGAAGCCGCCGAGACGCTGACCGGCTCCCTTTCAGACGTCAAGGATCAGGCCGGCGTGGCCGCCACCCGTCTGGCCGGGGCTGCCACGGCCATGAACGAAATGAATTCCACGGTGCTGGAAGTGGCGGGCAACGCCGAAGGCGCGGCCGGAGCCGCCACTTCCGTGCAGGAACAGGCCGGAGAAGGCAACAGCCTTGTCCTGCGGACCATTGAAAGTCTGCACACTGTACGGGAACAATCCGTGAGTCTGAAACACGATATGGCGGACCTGGACAAGCAGTCCCGTGACATCGGCACGGTGCTCACCCTGATCCGCGACATCGCGGACCAGACCAATCTGCTGGCCCTCAACGCGGCTATTGAAGCGGCCCGCGCCGGTGAAGCCGGACGCGGCTTTGCCGTGGTGGCTGACGAAGTGCGCAATCTGGCTGAAAAAACCATGAAGGCCACGCAGGAGGTGGAATCCGCCATTGCGGCCATTCAGCAGGGCACCGGCAAAAGCGCCGCCACCGTGGACTGCGCCGTGGCCGCCATTGAAGAGGCCGGACGGGTAGGCGAGGAATCGGGACACTCCTTGCAACGGATATCCACCCTGGCCGAGGATTCCAGCAGCCGCGTGTCGGCCATCGCCACCGCGGCCACGGAACAGTCCGCCGCCTCCGAGGAAATCAACCAGAACATCGCGGAAGTGAACCAGTTGAGCGCCGCCATCGCCACGGCCATGGAAAGCGCTTCCAATCAGGTGCGGGACATGGCCGACCAAGCCTATGTGCTCAGGGATATTCTGAACAATATCCGCTCGCAGGACGTGGAGAAGGACGGAGAGGACGCCGCTGCCTGAACCGTCGCTTGCAGGGCCGGAGCGGTGACGTTCCGGCCCTGAGCAAGACACATCCGGCTTCGCGGCGTTTTCGCGGCCGATTACCGTCGCCATTTGTAAAGTTTACAAGTCAGCCGGCGAGTGCACGACATAAAATCCACTCAGTTACAGTGGGAGTAAATCCCGCCTGTTCGCGTATTATCGGGGCTGCCGGTCTTGGTCGGCCCCCGGCCGGGGCGATGTCGCTCCGGCTTTTTTTGTCATGTGGGGAAAACCCGAGGCGCGCTCCCGACAAATGGAGCACAGGAATTTTCCCGCATACTTGAAAAAAGTCCTCATTAGCATCATGTTTTTTCTCCGGCGGTCGAAAAGCCTTTCACAAAGAGAGTTCCATTTCGTTCGCTCTTGAGGGCGCGCGCCGCTTTTCCATGCGCGCGTCGCATGCCGTTTACAACGGCTTTTGCCCCTGGGATCCGCCAGTAACCAAGGAGGCTTCATGCGTCTGACGCTCAGCACCAAAATCATCATCGCTTTTGTGGCGGCCATGTTCCTGTCCTGGGTCGGACTGCTGGTCATCGGCTACGCGCTGGTGGGGCAGCCGTTCCATGAATTGCTGCGTTTCCAGCAAAGCCTGGAAGCCACCGAGCTGATCAAAAGTTCGGCGCGCGAAACATTGCTGTACAGTCTGGCTCTCATGGCGCTCATCGGCGTGGTGGGCGGCGTCGTCATCCACCGCCGCCTCAAGCCCATCCATACTCTGGCGGACTATGCCGACGCCGTGAGCCGGGGCGAGCAACCCGAACTGGCATTTCAGGGCGATGACTGCCTGACGCGCCTGGCCCGATCCCTTCAGACCATGGTCGACAAGCT
The DNA here is from genome assembly GCF_009696265.1 of Desulfovibrio porci. NCBI lineage: Bacteria > Pseudomonadati > Thermodesulfobacteriota > Desulfovibrionia > Desulfovibrionales > Desulfovibrionaceae > Desulfovibrio > Desulfovibrio porci. The sequence goes on along the minus strand of NZ_VUMH01000009.1, from coordinate 109,002 downwards.
GCGCCGACAGGCCCACTGGTATGAAGGCATTCTCAACAGCATCCCCTATTCCGTGGCAGTCACGGACATGGACATGCACTGGACCTTCTGCAATACGGCGGCGCTCAAATCCATGGGTAAAACGTCCATGGGCGACGCTCTGGGCAGGCATTGCTCCTCGCGCAAAGGCAATCTCTGCGACACGCCCGATTGCGGCATTGAATGCCTGCGCCGGGGTCAGCACACCGTCATCAACCACATGCCCAACGGCAAGGCCATGAAAATGGTCATCAATTATCTGCGCGATCTTGAGGGCACGCCCGTGGGCCATGTGGAACTGGGCGTGGACATCAGCGAGGAACTGCGCCTGAAGCAGGTGGAAGACGACGCTCGGCGTACCCGCGTTTCCATGGTCAAACGCCTGAAAAGCGTGGCGGCCGGGCTGGATTCCGCCGCTGAAACCCTCAGCCTTCAGTTGGACGGCACCAAGGAAAAAACCGACCAGGTGGCCGGACGCATGGCTGAAACCGCAGCGGCCATGGAAGAGATGAATGCCACGGTACTGGAAGTGGCGGGCAATGCCGAAAGCGCGGCACAGTCCTCGGCCTCGGTCCAGGATCGGGCTCAGGGCGGCACAGACCTGATGCTGCGCACCATCGACAACATCAAGGCCGTGCGGGAGCGTTCGCTGGGCCTGAAACAGGATATGGAAGACCTGGACAAACAATCCCGCGACATCGGCACGGTGCTTACCCTGATCCGCGATGTCGCGGACCAGACCAACCTGCTGGCCCTCAACGCGGCCATCGAAGCGGCCCGCGCCGGCGAGGCCGGACGCGGCTTCGCCGTGGTGGCCGACGAGGTGCGTAAACTGGCTGAAAAAACCATGAAGGCCACCCAGGAAGTGGAATCCGCCATTGAGGCCATTCAGCAGGGTACGGACAAAAGCGCCGCCACAGTGGAGGACGCCGTGGCCGCCATTGAGGAAGTGACCGGCATGGCCCAGGATTCCGGCCGCTCCCTGGAAGAGATTTCCTCCCTGGCCGAGGATTCCAGCGGCCGCGCGGCGGCCATCGCCACCGCGGCCACGGAACAGTCCGCCGCCGCCGAGGAAATCAACCGGCACATTTCCGACGTGAACAGCCTGAGCAACACCATGGCTGAAGCCATGGAAAAAGCCGCGCTGGAAGTGCGGGAAATGACCGCGCAGGCCCGCTCCCTCAAGGAACTGCTGGATGAAATCCGTATGGAAGAAGATGAGGAGAGCCCCACGGCCTGATCCCGCCCGGCGCGCTCCCGCAGTAATTATGATGTGAAGAGGCCGGAGCAGCGCTCCGGCCTCTTCACGCTGTTGACAACGTCGGCAGCCCCGAAAATCAGGAGTAGGTCGCAGCTTTGCTGCGCCGTTAAGCGACTGATTTTCGTGCCTTTCCGCCGGGCGAGTTTTCTTGGAAACGAACCTACGGCGGCGCAAACGCCGCGAAGCGGGGTTTGCCATTCGTCTGAAGAGGCCGCAGCGCTGCGGCCTCTTCAGTTTCAGCAAGAGATCGCCGTTACGGGTGATCCTTGAACTTGTCGGCCACAGCCTTGCCGCCGCTGTGGCAGGGCGTACAGTCCATGACGCCCTTGCCCCAGTTGGCCTCGTTGCCCTTGGTCATATGACATTCGCCGCAGCCGGCCACGGATTTCTGAATCGGGAAGGAGCCTTTGTAGTCCTTGCCCTGCTCTATCTTGGCGTTCATGATTTCAATGGCCTTGCGGCAGACGTCGGCCGTGAGGCGGCCGCAACGCTCGCTGCGCTGCTTGCTGGTGGCCTCGATCTTATGCTCGTAACACCACTTGGAAACCGAAATATGGCAGAGCACGGAGCCCGAGACGTTGGACGGCAGATCGCCCTTGAAGCCCGTGGCCTTGTCCCCCGGGTTGTAGATGGGCAGGGCCGTGGTTTCATACCAGCGGAACAGTTCATTGACCATGGGGGTGCGTTCCTTGCGGCCCCAGAACAGGGCGAAGGCCGCCGCCGCGCCGTAAAGCGCGCCGCAGATGGTCCCCCAGTCGGAAATGCCGCCCTTGTTGGCTTCCAGCATGGTGAAGGGAAACTGGTTGTACGGCGCGCCGAATTTTTCGCCCATCATGCCGATGATGCCGTAAAACGTGCCGTACCCGCAGGCATAGCCCTTGTGCCAGTAGCCCTCGTAGGCCACGGGCGCGCATTCGTCCGCGTTCAGCTTGTGCGGCTGCCAGCCGAAATCGCCCCCGGCCTGGGCGAAACGCGCGCCGCCGCCCGCCGCCTGCGGCGCGGCCAGAGCCGGAGCCACCAGGCCCGCCACAGCGCCGCCCACGGCCAATCCCCCGATTCCACAGAGCAGATGCCTTCTGTTCGCGTCCATAGAACCTCCTTTTACTCTAAGTCCACTTGCATTGTTAAAAAACTCACTAGCGTCACCCGCAAACAAGGTCAACGAAATCCCCACGAAAAACAGGTTTTTTTGTAAAAATTTCCCGCGCGGCACTGGACGCGGCCGAAGAAGTACTTACCTTATTTCCCGCGCGGCACAGCCGCCCGAAATGTTGCATTTTCGACGTCCGCCGACGTGCCCGGGGCAGATGACTCCGTCCGCCGCCGGGGGCGAAAAAGCGCGCCTACGCTGCTCACGGCGCGAAGCACGGCTTCAAAAGATTTCCCTTGAGGAGGATACACATATGTCCAAAATTATCGGCATTGACCTGGGCACCACCAACTCCTGCGTCTACGTCATGGAGGGCAAGGACCCCAAATGCATCACCAACCCCGAAGGCGGACGCACCACGCCTTCGGTGGTCGCTTTTACCGACAAGGAACGGCTGGTGGGCGAAATCGCCAAACGCCAGGCCGTGACCAATCCCAAGCGCACCATTTTCGCCATCAAGCGCCTGATGGGCCGCAAATTCGACAGTCCTGAAGTGGACCGCTGGAAAGAGCATTCCCCGTATCTTATCACCAAGGCCCCCAATGACGACGCCGGGGTGGAAGTGGACGGACGCGTCTACAGCGCGCCGGAAATTTCGGCCATGATTCTGGCCAAGCTCAAGGCTGACGCCGAAGCCTACCTGGGCGAGTCGGTCACCGAAGCGGTCATCACCGTGCCCGCCTACTTCAACGACGCCCAGCGCCAGGCCACCAAGGACGCGGGCCGCATCGCCGGTCTGGAAGTCAAACGCATCATCAACGAACCCACGGCCGCCTCTCTGGCCTACGGTTCGGACAAGAAGGCCAATGAAAAAATCGCCGTCTTCGACCTGGGCGGCGGCACCTTTGATATTTCCATCCTGGAAGTGGGCGACAACGTCGTGGAAGTGCGCGCCACCAACGGCGACACCTTCCTGGGCGGCGAAGACTTCGACCAGCGCGTCATCAACTACCTGGTGGAAGAATTCAAAAAGGAAAACGGCATTGACCTGTCCAAGGACAGCATGGCCCTCCAGCGCCTGAAAGAGGCTGCGGAAAAAGCCAAGAAAGACCTTTCCACCGCCATGGAAGCCGAGGTCAACCTGCCCTTCATCACCGCCGACCAGAACGGCCCCAAGCATATGCTGATCAAAATTTCCCGCGCCAAGCTGGAGTCCCTGGTCAGCGATCTGGTGGACCGCACCATTGAGCCCTGCAACAAGGCCCTCACCGACGCCGGGCTTGACCCCGGCCAGATCGACGAAGTCATCCTGGTGGGCGGTATGACCCGTATGCCCCTGGTCCAGCAGGTGGTGGGCAAGTTCTTCGGCAAGGAACCCAACCGTTCGGTGAACCCCGACGAAGTGGTTGCCATGGGCGCGGCCATTCAGGGCGGCATCCTCACCGGCGACGTGAAGGACGTGCTGCTGCTCGACGTGACCCCGCTTTCCCTGGGCATCGAGACCATGGGCGGCGTGTTCACCAGGCTGATTGAGCGCAACACCACCATCCCTACGCGCAAGAGCCAGGTCTTCACCACGGCGGCGGACAACCAGCCCTCGGTGTCCATCCACGTGCTTCAGGGCGAGCGTCCCATGGCCGGCGACAACATGACCCTGGCCCGCTTCGACCTCACCGGCATTCCGCCGGCCCCGCGCGGCGTGCCGCAGATCGAAGTCTCTTTCGACATCGACGCCAACGGCATCGTCAACGTCTCGGCCAAGGACATGGGCACCGGCAAGGAGCAGTCCATCAAGATCACGGCTTCTTCCGGCCTGTCCGAACAGGACATCCAGCGTCTGGTGCGCGAGGCCGAAGCCCACGCCAGCGACGACAAGAAGAAGCAGGAGCTCATTGAAGCCCGCAACCACGCCGACAGCCTGATCTACGGCACGGAGAAATCCCTGGCCGATCTGGGCGACAAGGCCGACGCCGCCGTGAAGAGTGACATTGAAGGCAAAATCGCCTCCCTGCGCAAGCTCATGGAAGGCGAGGACGCCGCGGGCATCAAGGCCGCCACCGAGGAACTTGCCAAGGCCTCGCACAAGCTGGCCGAGCAGCTCTACCAGCAGCAGGCCCAGCAGAATGCCGGGGCCGCAGGCGGCCAGCCCGGCGCCGATGCCGGAGCGGGCGCTTCCGCCAACAGCGGCAACGACGACGTGGTGGATGCCGACTACACCGAAGTGAAGAAATAACCCCCGGCCGGGTTACCCCGGCTTGCCAGTACGCCTGTGCTGTACTAAAAAGGTCTGACCGTAAAAAGTCAGGCCTTTTTTATTTCTTGGGAGCATAGATATTTCAGCATCCATGCTCCGGCGGATGCGTTTATTCATAAAATGTCCAAAGGAGCCGCCATGCGTAGCCCGCGTTTTTCCCTGCGCTTCTGTGCCCCCGCCCTGTTCCTGGCGGCCGTTTTCAGTCTGGCCGCCTGCCAGATGCCCTTCGGCAAACGCGACGCCGCGCCGCCGGCTCCGGCCACTCCCGCCATGACCCAGGGCCCCTGCGTGGTTCTGGCCCTGCCGGCCTCCGGCCCCTATGCTCCCATCAGCGGCAAGATCGGACGCGGCACGACCCTGGCCCGGCAGGAACTGGCCGCCGACGGCATCAAGATACGTCTGGAAACAGTAAACACCGAAGCGCCGGACTGGCTGGCCAAGCTCTCGGCCCTGCCCCCGGCCTGCGCCGTGGTGGGCGGTCCCCTGCAGGCCCGCAACTACGCCCAGGCCCGTTCCGCCGGCACCGTGGACCAGCGGGCGTTCTTCACCTTTCTGCCCAGTCTGGAGCAAGGCGACGAGGGCGCGCGGGCCTGGCGCTTTTTCCCCAGCCCGCAGGACCAGATTGACGCCCTGATCGCCTTTGCCACGGACGGCCTGAACATCCGCACCTACGGGGCCTTCTATCCCTCGGACGCATATGGCGCGCGCATGACCGGCATGCTGGAGCAAAGCCTGGCCGGGCGGAACATGCTGCTGTACAAAGCCGCCTATGACCCGGCGGACGTCAGCTCCTGGAGCACGGCGGTGGCTCCGCTGATCAACGCCACCCAGGCCGAGGGCAGCGGCACGCCCGTGCCCCAGACCGCCTTTGAGGCTCTCTTCCTGCCCGACTCCTGGAAAAGCATGGACATGCTGACCACCAGCCTGCTCTACAACGGCGAGGACCGCCTAGTGCTGCTGGGCACCACCCTCTGGGAACAGAGCCTGTCCGGCAAGATGGTGCCCAATGCGGAAAAATACGCCCTGGCCGTATTTCCCGGCGCGTGGAACGCGGCGCGCGCGCCGCGCGCCCTGCAAGCGCCGGGCAATGACTTCTGGGTGGCGCTGGGGTATGACTTCACGCGCTTCGCGGTCAATCTGGGTCTGAATTCACGGCTGACGACGCCCGAAATCACGGCCAGGGCCGGACGCGCCGCTCAGATGATCCGGGGCATGGCCCCCGTCAAATGGGACGGCGCGGGCGTGGCCCATCAGCAGCTCTTCATCTTCCAGGCTTCACCCACGGGCATGGCCCCGCTCAACCTGGAGCAGTTCCAGCAGACCCGGGCCGCCGTGCTGCAACGGGCCGCGTTGCGCATGCAGGGCCTGCCCGCCGTGGATGCCGAGGGCAATCCCCTGGTGCCCGGCCTGCCGCCCGCGGCGGGCCAGACGCCGGGCATGGCTCCCCCCCAGTCCGGCACAGTCCAGCCCGGGACTACGCCCGCGGCCCTGCCCCTGAGCAGTACGCCGCAGCCCTCGTACAAACTGCGCCTGCCCACGCGACGTTGAAGCGCGGCGTCGGCCAGGGACTATAGCGCAATTTCAAAAGACAATTTGCTCTAAAGGATCAGCAATGGCAGAACACAACAGCATCAGCCGGGAAGAAGTGGCGCATATGGCCGCGCTTTCCCGCCTGCGCGTCAGCGACGAGGAGCAGAAGCTCTTCGCCCGCCAGTTCGGGGACATTCTGGGCTACATGGACGTGCTCGCCCAGGTGGATACCGACAACGTGGAACCACTGTACAGCCCGGTGCAGCACGCGGCCCAAAGCCGCGAGGACCAGGCCGTCAACCGGCGTTCGCGCGAAGAGGTTCTGGGCAACGCGCCGGAAGCGGACGGGGAATACTTCATCGTCCCGAGAATCGTATAAGGACATTGGCATGACCGAAATCTGTTCGCTTTCGCTCGCGGCCGTGGCCGGGGCTTTGCAGAAAAAGGAAATCAGCGCCGTGGAGGCCGCCCGGGCCTGCCTGGAACGCATGGAGGCCACGGAACCCCGGATCGCCGCCATGCTGCGCGTGGACGCCGACGGCGCGCTGGCGCGCGCCCGTGAGCTGGACGCGGCCGGGCCGGACCCCTCGCAAGCGCTCTGGGGCGTGCCCGTAACCGTCAAGGACGCCCTGTCCACCAAGGGCATGACCACCACGGCCGGTTCGCGCATCCTGGAGGGCTTCACCCCTATTTATGACGCTTTCGCGGTGGAAAAACTGCGCCGGGCCGGAGCCGTGCTGCTGGGCAAGGCCAATCTGGACGAATTCGCCATGGGTTCGGGCACGGAAAATTCAGCGTACCAGAAAACCCGCAACCCCTGGAACACGGCCAAGGTGCCGGGCGGCTCCTCCGGCGGTTCGGCGGCCTCGGTGGCGGCCGGGCAGTGTTTTGCCTCGCTGGGCACGGACACGGGCGGCTCCATCCGCCAACCCGCTTCCTTCTGCGGCTGCGTGGGCCTCAAACCCACCTATGGCCGCGTGTCCCGCTACGGGCTCATCGCCTACGGCTCGTCCCTGGACCAGATCGGCCCGCTGACCCGCTCGGTGGAGGACTGCGCCCGCGTGCTGGCGGTCATCGCCGGGCACGATCCGCGCGATGCCACCTGCGATCCGCGTCCCGTGGACGACTATGCCGCCGCCCTGACGCGGGGGGACGGCCTCAAAGGCCTGCGCCTGGGTCTGCCCAGGGAGTTTTTCGGCGACGGTCTGACCCCGGAAGTGCGCGCGGCCTGCGACGCGGCCCTTGCGCGCGCGCGGGAACTGGGCGCGGAACTGGTGGAAGTGAGTCTGCCGCACACCGAAGCGGCCATCGCCACCTATTATATCATCGCCATGGCCGAGGCCAGCTCCAACCTGGCCCGTTTTGACGGGGTGCGCTACGGCCGCCGCGCCCCGGACGTAAAAAATCTGGAAGAACTCTACGTCAGGTCCCGCTCCGAAGGTTTCGGGCAGGAGGTCAAGCGCCGGATCATGCTCGGGGCCTATGTGCTCTCCTCGGGCTATTACGACGCCTATTACCGCAAGGCCGCCCAGGTGCGCCGCCTGATCCGCGACGAATACCTGGCCGCGCTGGATCAATGCGACGCCCTCTGCGCCCCGGTTTCGCCGGTGACGGCCTGGGATCTGGGCAGCCACGCCGCCGATCCGCTCCAGGCCTATCTTATGGACGCCTATACCCTGTCTCTGAATCTGGCGGGCCTGCCCGGCCTGTCCCTGCCCGTGGGCCTGGGAGCGGACAGCAACATGCCCGTGGGCCTGCAGCTCATCGGCCCGGCCTTTGGCGAAGCCCGCCTGCTGGGCGTCGGCCATGCCCTGGAACAGGCCTTGCCCGGCATCGGACGGCCCGCGCTGTAAAAATTCCGCTGAACACGGTTACGGAACAGAGCCCCGCGCGTAACTCTCGCGCGGGGCTCTGTTCCGTGTGACGGCAGACCCGGCTTCGCGACATTTGCGCCGTTGCGAAAGCCGGACCATAAGGCGATCATGTCCCCCACAAAAAGCCTGGACGGCCCCCCGTATGGGCGGTAATGCTTGTAGCAAAGAGGAGCCTCCCTGCCGTAACCGGGGCGGCCTCTTCTGAATTGCAGCAGTTTTTGCGGAGGTACCATGCAAGATAGCAAGTCATCAGAAAAAAAAGATGCCTTGAAACGACGCGATGTGATCAAGGGAGGGGCCGCCGTGCTTGCGTCGGCGTTCTTCCCGTTTTCCATACAAATTTTCAACGCGGGCGAGGCCATTGCCGGGCCTCCCGCTCCATCGGGCACGGGAGAGGAAAAAATCCTCTGGAACTCCTGCAATGTGAATTGCGGGAGCCGTTGCGCCTTGCGCGTGCATGTGCGCGACGGCGTCATCACCCAGGTGGAAACCGACAATACCGGCGACGACCAATACGGCCTGCAACAGCTCCGCGCCTGTCCGCGCGGACGTTCCATGCGCCAGCGCGTGTATGCCAAGGAGCGTATCCCCTACCCCCTGCGCCGGATCGGCAAACGCGGGGAAGGCAAGTTCGAGCGCATCAGTTGGGATGAAGCTTTCGCCGAAATCGGCAAGCGGTTGCGCGGCGCCATCGACACGTACGGAAACGAGTCCGTCTATCTCAACTACGGCACCGGCGCGCTCGGCAGCACCATGGGCAAAAGCTGGCCCCCCGCGCAAACGGCGGTGGCCCGGCTGATGAATCTCGTAGGCGGCTACCTGAACCATTATGCCGACTATTCCACCTGCCAGATCACGGTGGGCATGCCCTATCTGTACGGAGGCGGCTGGGTGGACGGCAACTCGCTTTCCGATATGGAAAACAGCGAACTGGCCGTGTTTTTCGGCAACAATCCCTCGGAAACCCGCATGTCGGGCTGCAAGGCCAAAACGCTCCAGCACGCCCGCTTCACGCGCAACACGCGGGTCATTGTCATTGACCCGCGCTATTCCGACACCGTGGTTTCCGTGGGCGACGAATGGATTCCCATCCGTCCCGGCACGGACGCGGCGCTCAGCGCGGCTCTGGCCTACGTCATGATCAGCGAAGACCGGGTGGACAAGGCCTTTCTCGCCAAATACACCATCGGTTACGATGAGGCATCCCTGCCCGAGGGCGCGCCCGCCGGTTCCTCCTATGCGTCGTACATTCTGGGACACGGCCCGGACAAAACCCCAAAAACGCCCGCCTGGGCCTCGCGCATCACCGGCATTCCTCCGGCGCGCATTGAAAAGCTGGCCAGGGAAATCGCCGGGGCCAAGCCCTGCTTCATCTGCCAGGGCTGGGGGCCGCAACGGACCACCAACGGCGAGAATCTTTCCCGCGCCGTGGGCATGCTCGCCGTGCTCACCGGCAACGTGGGCATCAGGGGCGGCAATACGGGCGCGCGGGAAAACGCCGGGTACAAACTGCCCATGGCCCTGTTCCCGACGCTGGAAAACCCCGTGAAGACGGAAGTTTCCTGCTTCAACTGGTATCAGGCCATTGACGACTATACCAAAATGACCGCGACCACCGCGGGCGTCCGGGGGCGCGACCGTCTCGTCGCGCCGATCAAATTCATCTGGAACTACGCGGGCAACTGCCTCACCAACCAGCACGGCGGCATCAACCAGATGCATCCGATTCTGGCCGACGAAAAAAAGTGCGAGACCATCGTGGTCATCGACACCACGCTGACGCCCTCCGCCCGCTACACGGATTTTCTGTTGCTGAGCTGCATGAATCTGGAGGAACACGACTGGACGTCGGACGGCGACAGCAACATCGCCTATGTCATCTTCGACAACAAGTGCATAGACCCCTTGGGCGAGGCCCGCAGCATTTATGACATCTGCGCGGGCGTGGCCAGAGAACTGGGCGTGGAGGCGCAATTCACGGAAGGACGCACGCAATACCAATGGCTGGAAGCGCTGTACGAAGAATCCCGCAACGCCGTGCCGGAACTGCCGCCGACGCTGGAAGAGGCCTTCAAAATGGGCGTCTTCAAAAAGCATTTTCCTGAAAACCATATCGCCTACAAGGATTTCCGCGAGGACCCGGAGGCGCATCCGTTGCCTTCCCCGTCCGGCAAAATAGAAATCTATTCCCCCCGGCTGGCGGAACTGGCAAAAACGTGGACCCTGCAACCCGAGCAGGCCATCACCCCTCTGCCGGAATACATCCCCAACCCGGAAGGACCCGAGGGGGCGGAGCGCAAAACATGGCCGCTCCAACTCATCGGCCATCACTACAAACAGCGCACGCACTCCACCTATGGGAACTGCTGGTGGCTGCAGGAGGTCGCCCCGCAGGAACTGTGGATCAATCCGCGCGACGCCGGAGCCCGCGGCATCCGCCTCGGCGACAAGGTGAAAGTCTTCAACGAGCGGGGCGTGTCGTTCGTCAAGGCCAAGGTCACGCCGCGCATCATGCCCGGCGTCGTGTCCCTGCCGGAAGGCGCGTGGCATACGCCCGACAGTTCGGGACAGGACACCAACGGCTGCGTCAACGTGCTGACCAAGCTGCTGCCCACGGCCCTGGCCAAAGGCAACCCCCACCACACCAACCTCGTCCAGGTCGAAAAAGCCTGAGCGGCAAGGCATGCTCGCCAAGGATGACAAAATGATCAAAAATCCGGCTTTTTATTTCAATTCCGAACTCTGCACCGGCTGCAAGGCCTGCATGATCGCCTGTATCGACAAACACAATGCGAATCCGGGCGTTCTCTGGCGGCGGGTGCTGGAGTTTTCCGGCGGAGAATGGCTGCCCGTGGGCGACGCTTTCGAGCAGAACGTCTTTGCCTACTATGTGTCCCTGTCCTGCAACCACTGTGAAAATCCCGTCTGCGCCAACGGCTGTCCCACCCAGGCCATGCACAAGGATGAAAACGGCATTGTGTCCGTAGATGAAAGCCGTTGCGTCGGCTGCCGCTATTGCGAGTGGAATTGCCCGTACGGCGCGCCGCAGTTTGATCCGCAACGGAAAAAAATGACCAAGTGCGATTTCTGCCGCGACAACCTGGAACAGGGGAAAAAACCGGCCTGCGTGGCCGCCTGCCCCTGCCGGGCGCTGGATTACGGCGAGTACGGGCAACTGGTGGAGCGTTATGGAGCGCAGGCTCCCATCGCGCCGCTGCCCGACGCGGAATTGACGCGCCCGCACTTCATCTGCGCCCCCAACCGCCATGCCAAACCGCAGGGGAGCACGGAAGGCCTGCGGGGCGGCCTGATCAGCAATCCCGAGGAGGTGTAGCCATGGAAGGGTCCTTGAGCCTCGTTCTTTTCACCCTTCTGGGGCAGGCTTCGGCGGGCATGCTGCTGTTGCTTCCCTTTTTTGCCGCTCCTGAAAGCGGCCGAGGGCGCGTCGCCGGGTGGGCCGCCCTCGCGCTGCTCTGCGCCGGGGCGCTGTTTTCGCTCGGCCACCTTTCCGATCCCTGGGTGAGTTTTTACACCATCACCAACGCGGGCACGTCCTGGCTGAGCCGGGAAATCTGGTTCGTGGGCCTGCTCGGCGCGGCGACGCTTGCCTGGCTGGTGACGCGCCGGGTCTGGGTCCGCTGGCTGGCCGCCCTCGTCGGCCTGGGACTGATGTATGTTATGAGCCGGGTGTACACCCTGCCCACGGTGCCGTTCTGGAATTCAGCGGCCACGTTCTGGACCTTCCTCGCATCGGGCCTGCTCACAGGCGCGGCGACCCTGCTCTTTCTCAACGGGCTTGCCGCGCGACGCGATTCCGAAGCGGCGCGGCGGCTGACGACCGGCCCACAGCCCGTGATTCTGGTGCTGGCCTTCGGGTTGCGCGTGCTGGTCCTGCCCCTGCAATGGATGACCTCCCCGATGCCGGACCATGTCGCCCTGCAATGCTGGGCCCTGGCTTTTCTGCTGGCCGGAGCCGCCCTCGGCCCCCTGCTGCTGGTCCGCAACGGCTGCCGCGCGCTTCATTCCGGCGAATCCCCTGCCTGCCCCTGTCCACTCGCCGTCAGGGCGGGCATCCTTTGCGGCCTGACCTGGGCCGGGGAGATCTGCGGGCGGGTGCTGTTTTATGACGGGTACGCCTGGTTCGGCATGTAGAACGACCCCATGCCGAGACGGCATCGGCTCCGGCGGACGCGGGAAAAGCGCGACACTCACGGCCTTCGCCGCTACAAAACAGCCGTCCCTTTGACTCTGTGGTCAAGGGGACGGCTGTTTCAATGACACGCGCTCCGTCGACGACGGACGCTATTTCTTGTGCAGCATAATATCCAGAATCACCTTGTCCGTCTCGCGCATGCCCGTGGAGCCAAGGCGGCCCAAGTTGGCGATGCAGGTTTCAATGTCCGCATCCACAATGCCTTCGTTGCCGGGCACAGCGGAACCTTCCAGGGCCAGCATCACGGCCTGGATGCCCGCGCCCACGGCCGAGGCCACCTTGAGCGCGCAGGAGCTTTTGGCCCCGTCGCAGATCATGCCCGCAATGTTGCCCACCATGTTGCGCACGGTCATTTCCATTTCCTTCAGCCCGCCGCCCAGCAGCAGGGCGATGCCGCAGGCTGCGGCCGTGCCCGCCACCATGGCGCCGCAGTGGGCCGAAAGCCGTCCGAGGTGGTGCTTGATGTGGATGGAGGTCAGATGGCTCATAATCAGGGCGCGGGCCAGTTCCTCGTCGCTCTTTTCCTGGCGGATGGCGCAGGCCACCACCGGCATGGTGCAGGTGATGCCCTGGTTGCCGCTGCCGGAATTGCTCATGACCGGCATCATCACCCCGGCCATGCGCGCGTCGGCCGCCGCCGCCGTGAGCTTGACCGCGAAGGTGGGCATGTCGTCGGCCAGGATGCGCCGCCGCACCTGGGCGTCCATACTCTTGCCCACGGCCAGACCATACTGGCGGCTCAGGCCTTCCTCGGCCACCCGGCGGTTCATGCGCGCGGCCTCCAGAATGAAGGCGATGTCCTCCAGCGGGGCCGTGGTGGCAAAGTCGTAAATACCGGCCAGGGTCAGAGGCCAGCTGTCCGCGCCGTCGGTCCGGTTCTCCGTCCCGGCGGCGTCCTCTTTTTCAAAAATCAGCGCGCCGTCGCGCCAGACCCGGGTGATGTTGGCGTGGCTGTCCCGCAATTCGGCCCTGGCCGTATGCCCGGCGGCAGCGGCGGTGACCGCGCAATACAGCAGCAGGTCGTTGTCCGGCAGTTTCAGTTCCACCTGACCGGCCTTGATCATGGCCCTGGCGGCGTCCACCTGGCCGGGCGTCAGATCGCGCAGGCATTCCAGGCCCAACGCGCTTTTGCCGCCCAGCGCGCCGGACGCCGCCGCGATGTTCAGCCCCATTTCACCAGTGCCGGGCACCATCACGCCCATGCCGTTCTTGAGCAGGTTGGCGCTGACCTCCACGCACAGGCTTTCGGGCGCGGCCCCCAGCGTTTCGGCGGCCTTGGCCGCCGTGAGGGCCACGGCGATGGGTTCGGTGCAGCCCAGGGCGGGCACCACTTCCTGGTGGATCAGATCAAGAAAGGCTTGCTGGGATGCGCTCATGCGTTCTCCGTGCTCCCCGAGTGCTGCATGGCCCCCAGTTCGCCGTGACGGTTGAAGATGCCCTCCAGCATGAGGGTCAGGGCGCCGTCGCCGGTGACGTTGCAGGCTGTGCCGAAGCTGTCCTGCAGGGCGAAGATGGCGATAAGCAGGGCCACGCCGGTCTGGTCAAAGCCCAGCACGCCGGTCACGATGCCCAGCGAGGCCACCACCGTGCCGCCGGGCACGCCGGGCGCGCCCACGGCGAAAATCCCCAGCAGCACGCAGAAAAGCACCATGGTGCCCAGCGAGGGCAGCGCGCCGTAAAGGATCAGGCTGATGGTCATGACAAAAAAGGTTTCCGTGAGCACCGAACCGCAGAGATGCACCGTGGCCCCCAGCGGCACCATGAATTCCACCATGGTCCGGCTGAGCACCGGCGAGCGGCGCGCGCACTCCAGGGCCACGGGCAGCGTCGCGGCGCTGGACATGGTGCCCACGGCGGTAAGGTAGGCGGGCATATAGTAGCGGAAAACCTGGGAGGGATTGCGGCCCGACAAGGCCCCGCCGATGCCGTAGAGTACGGCCAGCCAGATGAAGTGGCCGAAGATCACCAGGACCACCATGGTCACGAAAATGGGCAGATGCCTGGTCAGCGAACCTTCATAGGCCAGGCCCATGAAGGAGAGGCCCACGAAAAAGGGCAGGATGGGAATCATTACCCGCGTCACCAACCAGGTCATGACCCGTTCCAGTTCGGCGAAAACCTTGCTCAGGGTTTCGGACTTGGTCCAGGCGATGGCCACGCCGAAAAACAGGGCCGTGACCAGGGCGCTCATGACGCTGAACAGGGGCGGGATGTCCAGGCGGAAGACCATTTCCGGCAGCTTGCGCAGGGTTTCCGTCTCCGTGGCGATGGAAAGATGCGGAATGATCAGGTAGCCCGAGGTCATGGAAAACAGGGCCGCGCCCAGCGAGGAGGCATAGGCCAGGCACACGGCCACCATCAGGATTTTGCTGGCGTTCTGCCCCAGCCGCACGATGGCCGGGGTGATGAAGCCCACAATGACCAGCGGCACCAGGAAGAAAATGATCTGGCCGAAAATGTGCCGCAGAGAAACCACCACGTCCATGACGGCCTCATTGGCCACAAAGCCCAGCAGCGCGCCGAGCACAAGCCCGGCCAGCAGCTTGAGAATAAGCGAAATATCACCGATCTTGGCCATCCTGATCCTCCGCGAAGTTTAGAATGACAGGGCGTCTGACAATATGCGCAGAAAGGTCCGGCTTTTCAAAGCCGGTTTATCTTCCGTATACGCCAGGGCGGGCCTGTTTCGCAACAGTCAAAAGCCTATATGCGAAAATGAAATAAAACGGAGGAGGAATGCGCGGGCGCGCTCACTCCAGGATGTAGCGCATGGGATTCACCGGCACGCCGTTGAGCCGCACCTCGTAATGCAGGTGCGGACCGGTGGTGCGGCCCGTCATGCCGATATAGCCGATGATTTCGCCGCGCTTGACCCATTGACCGGGCTGCACCACCCAGCGCTGCATATGGCCATATTTGGTGACTATGCCGCCGCCGTGGTTGATTTCCACGCTGTTGCCGTAAGCGCCGTCGCGCGCGGCCATCGTCACCGCGCCCTGGGCCGGGGCCAGAATGGGCGTGCCCATGCGGTTGCTGATGTCCAGCCCCTTGTGGAACTGGCCGCTTCCGCCGCCGAAGGGCGAGGAGCGCCCGCCGAAACTGGAGGACACAAAGCCCACCACCGGCCAGATGGACGGCATGGAGGCCAGGGCGTCGCGGTTTTCGCGCAGGGCGCGCAAAAGATCCTGCTGGCGCACTTCCTCCAGGCGCACGGATTCGGAAAGACGGGAGAGAAAATCCTGCATCTTGCGCGCGGCCAGTTCCTGCCGGTGCAGGGGCAGATAGGCGCGCGAAAAGTCGCCGGGCGAGCCGCCCACTTCAGCGGGGTCTTTTTCCATGTTCATCATCATCCGCAGTTTGGAATCAAAGCGCTGCACGCGCTGCAAGTCCTGGCTGACGGAGGTGATCCGTCCGGCGAGGTTGACGATCTGGCGGCGCTGCTCCTCAATGACCCGCTGGGCGTTGTCGAGATTCTCATCCAGATGGCGCGCCTGAAGCCAGGCCCGCCAGAGCCAGACGTTGCAGGCGATCAGGGCCAGGACCAGCAGGCAGGCCGTAAAGCCGAACCAGCCGCGCATCCGCAGGTTGCGGCTGCCGCTGCGTCCTTCCTTGAAAATGACGATATGGTATTTGCCGAGCAGCATGGAGCGGATAGTCTAGGTTGCGCTCCGTCCTCTGTCAATGCGCGGCGGAGCGGGACCGGCACGGGCTTTGTCCGGGCCCGGATCTTGATGCCGGAGCATATTCGGTGTTCCGGTCCGGGCCTCGGCAACCTGCCTGCTGACAATCCGGCAAGGGACGTGTATAGTTCGCCACATCCGCTGGTCCGCATCGGGCCGCGCCCGCAGCAAGGAGAAACAGCCATGCCGGAAAACACTCCCACGATTTCCGTTCCCTCCACGTCCCCCGTCCCCGGGGATCCGGCGCGGCGGGCTCTGCGGGATCTTCTGCCCGAATTTTACGCTGCCGTGAGCGAATTTGAAGACCTGAAGGTCGCGCCGGGCCTCAGTCCGGAGGCTGTGGCGGCCCTGGAAACAAAGCTGGACTTCAGCTTTTCCAAAGAACTCAAAGAATTGCTGACCCATTGCGCCGCCATTTCCATGGCGGGTCTGTCCGTGAAGGCCGCCGAGTTCGGCCCCATTGTCATGCCCGGTTCCGACGCGCTGATCATCGGCGAATTTTATCTCCACAATCCCGGCGACCGCCTGCTTATGCTGCCCGATGATCCGTCCGTCTATTATCTAGAGCAACGCAACGGGGCCATCACCAAAATGGCCGACGGCATGTTCAGTTTCTTCAACAAGACGCTGTTGAAATACATGTATTCCGACTAGAGCCTGCCGCCACGCGCGTCTTTACGCTTATCGCCGCAATGTGGCGCGTCGTCTTGCGGGGCGTCGTCTCTCCCATTCTCCGGCAGGCTGTTTTTGTCCAGCTGCCAGCGGGTCAGGCCGTTGAAAATGCAGCGTCGGGCGACCCTGGTCAGGCCGTAGAAGCCGGACAGGGTTTCGGCCATGGCGCTGCGCGCGGTGTGCCCGGCTGAAGGGCAGGCATTGGCCCAGACCGGCAGATCCCACTGCTTGGCGGCCTTGAGGATGTATTTCTTTTCCACCAGCAGCAAAGGCCGGATCAGGCGCAGCCCGCCGTTGAAAAAGGGTTCGCACATGCTCATGCCGTCCACCCTGCCGTTGCGGCAGAGATTCATGAAAAACGTCTCCACCAGATCCTCGGCGTTGTGGCCCAGCGCCAGATGGGTCAGGCCATAGCGCGCGCAGAGCTCGAACAGACGCTTGCGCCGCAGCCAGGCGCAACGGAAGCAGGCCGAGCGGCGCAGGTTTTCCTCCGAATGAGCCCGTGGCCCAAACTCGGTCACTTCCAGGTGGGCGGCAATGCCCTCTCGGGCCAGCCAGGGCAGAAGGGCCGCGTGACTGCGCGGGTCAAAACCGGGGTTGAGATGCAGGGCCATGAGCTCGAAGCGGAAGGGCACGATGCCCTGGCGGATTTTCAGGCTCTTGAGCAGCACGAAACTGTCCACCCCGCCGGACACGGCCACGCCCACACGGCAGCCGGGCCAGAGCATGCCGGTTTTCTGCATGGCCTTGCCCGCGCTTTTGACGCAGACCTCCTGGGCGAAAGAACGCTTTTCCCGGCTCATGCGCGTCGCTCCGGCAGGCCGGGCAACGTGCAAGCCTTTTGCGGGACCCGGTTTTTTTCCGCGCCTCCGGCGGGCCGGGCCGCGCACGCGGCGGCCGCCGGGCTGCGGACGGCAACAAACAGACAAAGGGCAGGCATGATCCCTCCCGGAGCGCGCCGGACAGGCCGACGGCGAATGGTTCTTGACAGATTTCGCCCCTCCCTCTATCATATCTTATTTCAGCAGGCAAAGTTCTGTATTCAGGCGCATCCGCACGCCCGCCCTCTTTACAACAGGCCGGGCGGTATTATTTTTCAACCGGATTTCCCGGAACGGAGGTCGGCACGTCAAGGCCGGCCGGACACGGAGGCAGCATGGCCCGTATTACTGTGGAAGATTGTCAGGAACGCGTGGACAACCGTTTTCTGCTGGTGCAGATGGCCATCAAGCGCGTGCATCAGTATCGCGAAGGGTATGAAGCCCTGGTGGAAACGCGCAACAAGGAAGTCGTCACCGCCCTGCGTGAAATCGCCGCCGGCAAGGTCATGCCGGACGACAAGAGCCTGTACAACCCTCTGCCCGAAGGGCAGGAAGCGCCCAATAACGAGGGCTAGCGGAACTGTTCCGCGAGTCCCCCTGTCCCCCGGCCCGTGACGCGGACCGGGGGACAGGCGTCAGCACGGGCCGTCTCGCCATCCCGATACACACGCAACAGCACCGAAAATTATGATGCAGCGCGACTATTACGAAGTTTTGAGCGTCAGCCGTACCGCCGGAGAGGACGAAATCAAGCGTGCCTACCGGAAAATGGCCATGAAGTTTCATCCGGACCACAACCCCGGCGACGCCGAGGCTGAGCAGCGCTTCAAGGAAGCCGCCGAGGCCTACGACGTGCTGCGTGATCCGGATAAACGGGCCCGCTACGACCGCTTCGGCCATGCGGGCGTGCAGGGCAACGGCGGCGGGGGCTTCGGCAGCGCCGAGGACATTTTCGCCCATTTCAGCGACATTTTCGGGGATCTCTTCGGCTTTTCCTCGGCCTCGCGCGGTCCGCGCGCCATGGCCGGAGCGGACCTGCGCTACAATCTGACCGTCAGTTTCGCGCAGGCGGCCAAGGGCGATGAAATTACCCTGTCCCTGCCCAAGCACGTCACCTGTCCGGACTGCAAGGGCAGCGGGGCCGCGCCCGGCAGCAAGGTGGAAACCTGCCGCCAGTGCAACGGCACGGGCCAGGTGCGCCGCTCCCAGGGCTTTTTCCAGATCGCCATGCCCTGCCCCGTCTGCCAGGGCACGGGCCAGATGATCACCAAACCCTGCGCCAAGTGCAGGGGCGAGGGCATTGTCACCGACACGCGGGAACTGGTGGTGCGCGTGCCCGCGGGCGTGGATACCGGCACCCGGCTGCGCGTGCGCGGTGAAGGCGAAGCCGGCGTGCACGGCGGCCCTCCCGGCGACCTGTATGTGGTGCTCACCGTGGAGCAGGACAAACGCTGGCAGCGCCAGGGCCAGGACCTGATCTACAGCCAGGAAATCAGCTTCGTGCAGGCCGCTCTGGGGCACAAGGTGGAAGTGCCGGGCATTGACGGCGACCTGCCCCTGGAAATTCCCAGAGGCGTGCAGAGCGGCGCCCTGCTGCGCCTGTCCGGCGAGGGCCTGCCCTACCCCGGCCGCAAGCAGCGCGGCGATCTGCTGGTGGAGATCAAGGTGCTCACCCCCACCCGCCTTTCCGCCAAACAGGAAGAACTGCTGCGCGAATTTGAAAAAGCCGGGGAGCAGACCCCCCTGGAAAAAGTCAAAAAAGCCGCCAAAAAAATCAGCAAGGCCATGGGCCTGGATTAAGTCCATCTCCATGCTCTGACGCCGCTTCCGCGCGGCGTGCCATCAGCCGGAAACGCAACACGTTTCCGGCTGATGGCATTTTTTGACTCCTCGGTTGAGAGCGGCCGCGATTCCTGCTAGTCTGAAAGAAAACAGCTTTGCGGACAGGCCTGAATGGCGGGCCGGGTCTCTTCCCCCCGAGTTGTTGACGCTTTGCCAAGGAGAACAGACATGCAAACCCGATTCAGCCGCCGTTTCGCCGCGCCGCTCCTGTCGCTGGCACTGGTCCTGATCCCGCTGTGGGGCGTCGCGCACGCCGGCCCCCCGGCGAAAGGCGTCCGCCTGCCGCCCATGCCCAAAAACTCGGCCTGCACCACCACCATTGTCACGCCCGGCGCATCGGCCGACGGCAGTATGCTGGTCAGCCATTCCGACGACAACGATCTGGGCGATCAGAGCATCGTCTTTGTGCCCGCGCGCGACTGGCCCAAGGGCAGCCTGCGCCCCGTGTACGCCAGCGCGGTGGCCGTGGGCGATCAGCCGCAATTCAACGCTTTCACGGTCCCGCGCCTAGTGGACGGAAAGCGCGCGCCCGGCTACGCCAATCCCGGCAATCCGCCGTCCATTCCCGTCGGGCATATTCCCCAGGCGGCGCATACCTACGCCTACATTGACGGCAATTACGCCATCATGAACGAGCACGGCCTTATGTTCGGCGAATGCACCGACGGCGCGTTCATCAGCAACGGACCGGAGCCGGGCAAGCGCATCTTCTATTCCTCGGAACTGGCGCGTGTGGCCCTGGAGCGTTGCCGCACCGCCCGCGAAGCCATCACTCTCATGGGTCGTCTCATTGAAACTTACGGCTATTACGGCACCGGCGAAACCCTGCCCGTAGCCGACAAAAGCGAGGCCTGGGCCATGGAAATGGCCCCGTCGCCGGAAGGACGCGGCGGGCTCTGGGCGGCTCAGCGCGTTCCCGACGGACACTTCTGGGTGGCGGCCAACGAATTCCGCATCCGCGAGCTCATTCCCGGCAACCCCGACCAGATGTGGGGTGAAAGCCTCATGGACGTCCTCGACCGGGCGGGCTGGCGTTCGCCCAAGAACGCCTCCAGGCCCGTGGACTGGCTTACCTCGGTAAGTCACGGCGAGTACTGCCACCCCTATTATTCCCTGCGCCGGGTATGGCGCGCCCTGTCCCTGGCCGCGCCCTCGGCCGGACTGCCCGCCTGGGTGGAAAGCGGCGTCACCCGCGCCTATCCCTTTTCCATCAAGCCGGACCAGAAAATGAGCGTTCGGGACCTGCAGCGCATCCATCGCGACCACTATGAAGGCACGGAATTCGACCTGACCAGAGGCGTGGCCGCGGGACCTTTCGGCTCGCCGGAACGCTATCTCGGCCCCTACGATCCGCACGGCGATGTGGGCGACCCCAAGGCTCAGCTCAAGGGCGCGTGGGAACGGCCCCTTTCCATGTATTATACGGGCTATACGACCATCTGCCAGTGGAAGCCCCATCTTCCCGGCACCCTGGCCGGAACCCTGTGGCTGGCCCTTGACCGCCCGGCGGAGTCCGTCTTTGTGCCGCTGACCGTGGGGCCGTTGCCCAAGGGCTATGAAAAGGGCGATACCCGCGCCTTCTCTCGGGACAGCGCCTGGTGGACCTATAACCTCGTGGGCAATTACGCCCAACTCAAGTATTCCTATATGATCCGGGACATCCGGGCGCGCGCCGCCCTGAACGAGGATGACGGCTTCCGCCTTCAGGCCCGGTTGGAAGATGAACTGGCCGGGCTCGCCGCCGCCGACCCGCGCCGGGCCGCCTCCCGGCGCAACCAGCGCCTCAACGCCCATGCCGAAGCCGTACGCGCCGACTGGACCAATCTTTTCGAGCACCTTGTGGCCAAATATGCCCAGGGCTTTGTGAGCGCACCGGGGAAAATGGCCCAGCCGGTGGGTTATCCGCAGGAGTGGCTGGACAGGACCAATTACGCCGACGGCCCGGCCCACGGCTACGGCAAGGGCGGCAAGTAGGCATTCGCCGCTGTACCGGAAGGACACGAATACATCACCGCAAAGGCCGCCCTCTTGCGAGGACGGCCTTTGTTGAGTGCTTAAAATATGCCCGGGTTAAGCTTGGGCATTCACGTCGGGATCCGCGCCGGGCGCGGCGTCGGCTTCTGGGGTCGGCTCCACGGGCTTGAGCGAATGCATGTTGATCTGGGCCGGGCCCTCGGCGCCCTGAGGCACCTGGAGGCCGATACGGGCCTTGTGATTGATGACAATGGGCCCGGTGAGATTGAGCGCGGCCTTTTCCGGTTCTCCGGCGGGAATGGAAACCGTAACCAGAATGGCCGCGTCTTCCATTCGCTCGATCTGGAGCAGCTTCTGCTCCGCGTCGCCCACCATGACCGGATAGGATTGCAGAAAACTGTAGGGATCGGCCACCAGCAGGCCCACCTGCGGATTGTTCACGCTTTGCAGGATGAGCAGCGGCGCTTCAGGCCGGATCTGGAGCAGGATAAAATCCTGCTCGTCCTCAAAACCGGCCAGACCGCGCGGAAAACGGATCACCTTGTCGGTGTCGATGCAGCGCCGTCCGAGACGGGTGTCGATCTCTATTTCTTTGTTTCGTGCCATAGTTCAGCAGCCACCATGAAGTCTTCGTTGCTTGTCGCCAGAGCGCGGCGGTTCTCTTCAATGACCCGCTTGTAGACCTCTTCGCGATACACCGTGGTGTCGCCGGGCACCTCCAGGCCGAGCTTGACCTGTTTGCCCTGCATACCCAGAACGGTTATGCGTATATTCTCGCCCAGATACAGGCTCTCGCCGGGGCGTCGCGTCAATATCAGCATGGCGTATCCATTACACTATACATAGTTGGCGAGGCTCAGTTTCATGATCATTGATGAAGACTGAAGCACCGTCTGATAGGTGAGCTGCTGCCGGGTGAGTTTGGTCAACAGTTCGGTCAGGTCTATATCTTCAGTATAGCTCAATCGTTCCTGTTGGTCCAGCTTCTGGAAGCTGAGAACGTCCGAGGCCATTTCTATACGGTTTTCCAACCCGCCCAGGCGGGTGGATTCGGCGAGTACAGTCTCATGCGCCTTTTCCAGAGCGGCCAAGGTTTTCTGGCAGCCCTCCTGATTGTTGCCCTCAAGATAACCGATGAAATTGCCCACCACTTCAAAAAGGTTGGCGTCGCCTTCAATGGACGGTTTGCCCTGGTAATAGCCGCCGAAAATGTCCTTGCCCACCCCGTTTACGGAAATATACGTGTCCTTGAATATCTCGTAATTCAGATCCGCGCGGGAGGGATGGATCAGCACCTGCGCGCCGGCCGGCAC
This sequence comes from Desulfovibrio porci, assembly GCF_009696265.1. Lineage (NCBI taxonomy): Bacteria > Pseudomonadati > Thermodesulfobacteriota > Desulfovibrionia > Desulfovibrionales > Desulfovibrionaceae > Desulfovibrio > Desulfovibrio porci. The sequence goes on along the minus strand of NZ_VUMH01000009.1, from coordinate 86,460 downwards.
CGTGGTGCCGCCGGCCGCCGCTGCGGCGTCCAGATCCATATAGCCGCCGGGCACGGGCAGGCGCACCGTGCCGCCGCCGGTGGTCTGGCCCTTGGCTGTAACCCAGGTGGAGCCGCCGTCCGTGCTGTAGGACCAGGTGAATTCAGTGCCCACGGTATTCAAATCCGCGGCGGTGTCCATACGTACCAGCATATTTTTGTTGAACGTGCCGCTGGCCGAAGCCGTGAGCCCCTGCTGGCCGCCCATGATGGTCATTTCCGGCGGCGGATCCTTGTCGTCGCCCTGGTACACGGCCGTGGGCCGGATATAAAGCAGGGTGCCGTTTTTGGCTCCCGGTCCCGCGTCCACGTCCGCCGCGCTGACCGTCATGTCCTGGTCTAGGGTCACAACGACGCCGTCGGCCACCAGTTCGTGGCTGCCCGCGGCCACCGTCGCATCGGTCCAGGTGGTGCCGCCGTCCTTGGACCAGCGGTAGGTCAGCGCGTCCACGCCCAGCGTGCCGTCGCTGGTGAACTGGATCAGCGTAGTCGAGTCGGTCGCGCCCTGGATGCTGTAGCCGCCCTGGTTGAGCACGCCTGACCAGTTGTCATCCCAACTGGTCAGGGCCAGACCTTCCTCAAAGGCGCTGTTGTCATATCTGTGTCCGGCGAACAGACTCTTGCCCTCAAATTCCGTATTGGCATAGTTGAGCAGTTCGCCGAAGTACTGCCGGGCCTGGTCGGCCATGATCTCGCGCTGCGCGGCGGTGTATGTGCCGTTGGAGGCCTGTTCGGCCAGGGTTTTAAGGCCGGTGATGGCTGTGGACACCTTGTTGCCCAGAATATTCATGGCCAGCTGCACCCAGCCCTTGGCCGTATCCACATTGGTCTGGTACTGGGCCGTGGCGTTGAGATCGTCGCGGGTGGTGAGCACGCGGTACGTGCCGGCGGGATCGTCCGAAGGCCGGTTGATCTTCTTCTGGGTGGAACCCTGTTCGTTGCTCTCCATATAGGCCGCCAGATTTTTCTGCATCTGGCCGACCATGTCGCTGTACATCATGCTCTGGGTAATGCGGATAGCCATACGCCCTCCTCTCGCGCCTTACTGCTTGAGCCCGAGCAGGGTTTGCAGCATCTGGTCGGCGGTGGTGATCAGCTTGGCCGCCGCCGTGTAGGAGTGCTGGTATTTGATAAGATTGCTCATTTCCTCGTCCATGTTCACGCCCGACACCGAAGCCGTGCGCTCGGCCAGATCATTGGTCAACGCGGTGTGATATTCGGCATTGGTCCTGGAAAGCCGGCGGTCCGATCCCACAGTGGTGACCAGGTTGGCGTAGTACTGGGAGATGCTCTGATTGTCCACGGTCTTCCAGAGCGTGGAAATGGTCACGTTCTTGCTGGCCAGCTTGCCTATGGCCTCGGCGGTGGCGTTATCGCCCACATTGGCCTGATGCTGGCCGTTGACCTGGCCCGAAGCGATCAGGTTGGTATTGCTGTGCACCTGGCTGTTGACGGCCAGATTGGAGGCGTTGTCGCCGCTGAAAAAAGTATTGATGCCCAGGGCGGCCATCAGGCCCGTGCTGTCCGTGCCCATGCCGAAGCTCACGTTGGCGGCGGGATTGGTTTCAATGATCAGCTTGCCGTCCTGGATGCTGGCGTTGAGCGGCGGCGGCGCGAGGGGGTTGCCGTCCGCATCCACCATATTGTTGATGGCGTCGCGCACGTCTTCCAGGCTGTGGCGGGAAGGATCGAAATTCTGGATGCCGGGCGTAGCCGGGTCAAAATCCAGCATGCCGGAGGCCGTATAGTCGCCGGTGGTCTTGTCGTAAAAATGGAAATTGACGTTGCCTTCCTGAAGCCTGTCCGAAAAGGGCAGGATGGCCTGGGCCGAACCCAGCGCCTGACTGATGTCCTCCACCTTCTGCTGGCCCTGGGCGTAATCCAGCATGCTCAGGCCCGTGCCCTGGCTGTGGATGCGGTTCACTTCCCAGATCAGGGAGGAAGCCACGGCGTTGAGCTCGTCCATGTAGCGGCCGCAGTTGTCGTCGCGGATATTGTAGTACGCGGCCAGCTTGCCGCCGGTAAGGCGGCTCTGGTTGTCCGTGCCGTCAAAACGGACCTGCGGAGTGATGTTCTGCGGACCGTGCGTGGGCTCGATCCAGTACAGACCACTCTTGGGCACGATGTCGAACTTGTCGCCGACGTGAAAATCGGTCGTACTGGTAAAGGAAATTTTCAGATCCTTGACCAGAACCGGATCAACCTCGCCATCGCCGTCGTTGTCCGTAATGTCGAAATGCAGTTCCTGACCGTTCTCGTCACGCAGCCAGGTTTTGCCGCCGTCCAGAGAGACGCGGAACTGCGGCGGCGGCACGTCGCCCACATCGCCGCCATTGACGATGTCCACCGTGTACTCGTGGCTGTCCGAGCCGTCGTACTTCACGGTTCCCGTGTAGGTGGAGTTGCCCATGACCCGGTCTTCAGTGCGCGGCCCCATGACCCGCAGCTCATAGCTGTTCAGCCCGTCCACCAGAGGCTGGCCGGTGGTCAGCTGGACCCGGAAATTGCCCTTGCCGTTGTCGATGGTTTCCACATCCGCCAGGGTGGCCAGCTCACGCACCAGTTGGTCGCGTTTGTCCAGCAGGCTGTTGGGATTGCTGATGCCGTCCACGGTATTGGCGGTGATCTGCCTGTTGAGATCGGCGATGGACTTGGCGAGGTCGTTGACGCGGTCCACGGTCTGGCCGATAGAGACGTCCATTTCCTTCTGGATGGCCTTGATGCCGTCCATGGTGCTGCCGAACATGTCGCTGAGGTTGTCGGCATAGGAAAGCAGGCTCTCGCGGGTGGCCGTGTCGTCCGGACGCAGGGCCAGATCCTGCCAGGCGGTGAAGAATTTGTTCAGCGAGGAGCTGAGGCCCGCTCGGTTGGACTCGTTGAAGATGTTCTCCAGCGAAGTCATAATGGTGTCCTGCTCGTCCCAGCGCGCGGAGTTGGTGGACTGGCGCACATAGGAACGTTCCAGGAAGGCGTCGAAAAAACGCATGATCTGCTGGGCGTTGACCCCCAGCCCCTGCGCGCCGGGCTTGGTCGCCGTGAGGCCGCCCGCGTCGCGTTGATCCACGTACTGACGCGAGTAACCCTCGGTATCCACATTGGCAAGGTTGTTGCCGGTGACCGAGATCCAGGCCTGGGAAGCGTTGAGGGCCGACTGGCCGATGTTGAGCAGACCACTGAGCATGGCTTAGAGCCTCCCGGAAATGATGGCCGCCTGCGGGTGGGCCTCGGGGCGCATGCCGCCCCTGCGGCCGTAGGTTTCCGTCCTGGGCGGCATGGCCTTGCTGGTCAGGGCCTGCAAGGTGCGGCTGCTCTGGTCCAGCAGCGCCAGAGAAAGCTGTGCGTTGCGCGACGCCTGGCGCGAAACCTCCTGTTCATAGGAATCCACGGCGCGGAACAGCTCAAGCAGCGCCTCACCCTGCTCTTCCGGCAGGGAGCGGGCGTATTCCGTCACGCGCACGCCGTCCAGCGCCCTGATGACCACGGCCTTTTCCACAGCCAGTTGGCGGATCAGTTCCTGAATGGAAAACTCCTGCGCCACCACGCCGTCCGTGTCTCTCGACAGCAGGATACGGTATTCCTCTTCCAACAGGTCGCGCAGCAGCGCGAGCGCCTTGTCCTGGCGGGATAAACTTTCCTGAATTCTCTGGTACATAACGCCTCGCTTGGCCTTGAAGGTCAGGACGGCGGCCCGTTATCGGTTTGCCGCGCTCCGGGCAGAAACTGCCGCCCGACCTCAATCAAGCAAAATTCATGCCGTTTAACCGCGCAAATCTCCGGCCGTCAGCGGCGGAATGCTGAATGAAGCCGCCGGGCCGCCTGTCGCCGCGCCCTGCTCCTCCCCCGAGCGGGCGGTGAGCGGCGGCACGGTTCGCGCCGGGTCCGGGGCGGCGGGTTGAGCCGCCGACGTCCGGGCCGCATTGCTTTGAGCGGCGGCGGGATCGGCATTGGCCTGGGCGGCCTGGCTCTGCGCCTGGGCCGCATGATAGGCGGCCAGTCCGGCGCCGGCGCGGCTGCCCGGTCCCGTGCCGTCCGCATTCAGGGTGCGGATCAGATTTTGGCCGCGCCGGCTGCGGCCTTTCTGCGGAATATTGGTGGTATAGCGCACCGTGCGGGTCTGCGGGGCGGCCTCAGCGGTCTGGGCCTGCTCCTGATTTTGCCCCTGCGCCTGATTCAGGGGCGGAGACGCGCCGGGAACAGCCTGCGTGGACAGTGTGGCCGCCTGGACGGCCATTGCCGCGGCTGCGAACGGACTTTCCCCTGCGCCGGACGCCTGCTGCGGCGCGGAGCCGGAGGCCGGTGCGGTCTGTCTGTTGACGGCGTGCCGCTCCACAGTCCCGCCGGGCCGGTTCAAATGCCGCAGGGGGGGCCGCACGGCGTTCGGGCCGAGCTTGTCCCCGGCCTCGCGCTGGGCCATCCGGGCCAGTTCCAGGCCGGAAAGTCCGTCCTGCCGCGCGCCCTGCCCGGCGTGCGCTGTTGTCGCCTTTTCTTGCGCGGGCGGGTTCAGGGCCTGCCGGGCGCGCAGAGAGGCCAGAGCCTGCTCCACTTCGGGATTGCTCAAAATTTCAGCTTCATTTTGGACGCTTGCGTTCAGCGCGGCCCCGGCCCGCACTGCCGGATCGCCGACCGGGCCGTTGCCCGCCGCGTCATTCCGGTCCACCACGCCCATTTGCGGCGCAACGCCGTCATAGACGGAAGCTCCGGCGCGTCCCGCGTCGGCCACCCGGTCTGCGGCCGGAACGCCGGTTGCGGCTGCCGCAACGGGCTGTTCCGCCGCCGGAGCCGCGGGCGTTTCCGGCAAGAGGGGAGCCGCCGAGGGACTGAAAGCCGCGTTGCGGCCGAGTCCCGCCGCGCTGCGGCTGGCGGAAACCAGATTGCGCGAAAGCTGTTCGTACATCATATCCGCCAGACCGATGCCTCCGGCGGACGTCATTTTTTTGGACAGTTCCTGGTCGTACATGTCCTGCCAGAACTGCTCCTCGCGGCCGTGCAGCAGGCCGTTCTTGGGCAGGGTATTGCGCATTTCCTGCCACATCTTCTGGATGAAGACCGATTCAAAACCTTCGCAGGCCTCACGCAGTTTTTTGGCCTTGGCCTCGGGCGAAATCTTTTTGCCGCCGAGGTCGCCCAGACCGGCGAGCCGGGCCTGGAGATCGCGGCGGGAGCTTTCGTTGGGTGCGCTTTCCGGCGAAATCATGGCCGGAACGGCATTGAGGGGCGCTGTCATCTCAGATCACCTCCAGCTCCGCGTGCAATGAACCCGACACCTGCAGGCTGCGCAGAATGGAAATCAGGTCGCGTGGCGTGGCCCCGATGGCGTTGAGGCCGTCCACCAGCTCCTGCAGGGTGGCCCCTTCCACCATCACCAAACGGCGGTTTTCCTCACGCACGTTGATATCGGTCTGGGGAGTGACCACTGTCTGGCCCTGTGAGAAAGGACCGGGCTGCGAAACCTGTTCGCTTTCCTGCACGGTGATCTGGAGATTGCCGTGGGCCACGGCGGCGCGCGAAATACGCACGTCCCGGCCCAGCACCACGGTGCCGGTCTTTTCGTCCACCACCACCTTGGCGGCGGTGTCCGGGGTCACTTCCAGATTTTCCACCGAGGCCATCAAGGGCACAAGATTGTTTCTGTACTGCGGGGGCACGTCCATGCTCACGCTCATGGAATCCACGGCGCGGGCGTAAGGGCCGCCCATGGCCGCGTTGAGCCGTTCGGCGATCTGCTGGGCCGTGGAGAAATCCCCTACCCGCATGTTCAGGGTCAGTTTGTCCTGCTGGTTGAACTCAAAGGGAATGCCGCGCTCCACAATGCCGCCGCCGGGGATCAGACCCACGGTGTTGACGTTTTTCTGGGTGCTGGCCGCCGCGCCGGAAACGGAAAAGCCGCCCACGGTCAGCGAACCCTGGGCCAGGCAATAGGTCTTGCCGTCCACGCCCTTGAGCGCGGTCTGCAAGAGCACGCCGCCCAGCAGGGAGGTAGCGTCGCCCACCGAGGAAACGGTCACGTCCAGGCGGCTGCCCGGCTTGGAGGACACCGGCATGCGCGCCGTGACCATGACCGAGGCCACGTTCTTGATTTTCAGGGCCGAAGAATTCACGCCGATGCCCATGCGGTCCATCATGTTTTTCATGGAGCTCAGGGTGAAGACGGAATCCTTTTTGTCGCCGGTGCCGGCCAGCCCCACCACCAGGCCGTAGCCGATGAGCTGGTTGTCCCGCACACCGGAGAAGGTGGCGATATCCTTGATGCGCACAGCCTGGGCGGGCAGAGCCCAGCAAAGCAGCAGGGCCGCCGCGGTCAGCCAGAGAACATAATGGCGGGTAATCGTCAATTTCATGGCGCATGCTCCTTGCCGGAGAACCGGCGCAAACCTTTATGCAGGAAGCATGCCTGGGCATGAAAAAAGCCGCCCCCCCTTGCGGGAAGCGGCGAAAATACCCATATCCGCGCGCCGGACGCCGGTCAGAAACCATGGACCGGAACCGGGCGGCGGGCCGTCGTGCTATATCTGGAAGAGGCCCGGCTCTTCCCGGATCAGGCTGGCCGCGATGAGGCGGCTGTCCGGCTTGTAGGTGCCGTCGGCCACCTGAATGCGCAGGGATTCCACTTTGTCGGCGCGCACGTCGGGCGTATTCTGCGCGGTACGGCGGGCCTCGGTCAGCAACAGGGCGTCCTGGGACACGCTCACCGTATCGCCGCGCGCGGCGTCACTCCCGACGCTTTCCGGCCTGGCCCGGCCGCGCGTCTCACCGCTCTTTTCCAGCCCGGCGGCATAGGGATCCAGCAACGGGCCTGTCGTATTCTGAATTTCCATAATCCTTACTCTCCGTCTGTCCGGCGCGGGATATCCCCGCTATTGGCCGGACGGCTTTTCCAGCATGCTCTGGTCAACCTTTTGGCGCGTGATGCGCCAGAGCGCATGCCGCGTGCGGCGTTGTTCCTCCTCGCTCAGGGCGCGCGGCCCCTCGGGGCCTTCGCCCACGATGCGGAGCCTGCCGCCCGGCGGGTAGGTGAACTGCACGTCCTGGCCCACAGCCCGACCCAACTCCTGGCGGATTTCCTCCACCACCGGGTTGTCGCTGCCGGTGAAAATCAGGCTGTCATACAGTTCCTGCGCCACTTTTTCCACATAGGCGCGGCGCTTGATGGACGGGTCGGGGTCTTGCGGTTCCAGCCCCTCGGCCAGACGCCGCCGCACACGAAAACGCGCCAGCCGACGGGCCGCCAGCAATTGCTGCTCATAACTCTGCAGCATGATGCGCATTTGCGCGGTGGTCATCTCGGCCATGGCGTTTTCCGTCCCTGCTGATTTTTTCGGCCTCCCGCCGGGAAACTTTAGACTTTTTTTATGCTCTTTGACGGTGCGGCATCATTTCAACAATAATATACTGAAATACTTATACTAAAATTCTTATTTTTTTCGTTCGCTATCACAATGCCGCGCGCGTGCCATCCACGAAATGCCGCGCTCCAGGCAGGTCCGTCTCCGCCGGATCGGACCTCCGGCGGCAAGGGCGCGACCGGCATAAACGGCGATGCCCGGCGCGACGGTATCCGGAACAACGCTCGTGGCGGCACGTATCAGCGCCGGTTGCGCGCCAGTACAAAACCCACGGCCAGCAGATTGAGCAGGCCGAAAATGATCAGATCCGTGTGCATGCTGCGCATAAAGCCGTCGATATTGGCAATGCTCACAGGCTCCTGCCCCAGAAAAAGGCTCAGGGTCAGAGTGATGACCACCATATTGCAGAGCTGGCCACCGGTGCGCACGGCCCCGGTGAGGCCGGAGGCCTGGCCCACGTGCTCCGGCCCGGCGCTTTCCAGAATGATGGTGGTATTGGGCAGGGCGAACAGGCTGATGCCCACGCCCAGCAGGCATTGCGCGCCCAGCATCAGGCTGAGGGGCGAATCCAGTTGCAGAAAGCCCGCCGCCGTGAGCCCCAGACCGCAGAGGGCCACGCCCACGGCGCAGACATAGCCGGGATTCCAGGCATTGCAGAGGCGCGCGGCCAGCGGCGTGGTCAGGGCCTGCACCACGGATTGCAGGGCCAGGAAAAAACCGGCCTGCTGCACGCTCATGCCGCGCCCCACCTGCAGATAGAGGCTGAAGAAAAACAGCATGCCGAAAAAGGAGCTGTAATTGACAAAGGCCGCCAGCGAGGAGAGCGCGAAAACCCGGTTGCGGGCCAGCAGGCGCAGGTCCAGCAGGGGATAGCGGCTTTTCAGTTCCAGGAGACAGAATACGGTCAGCAGAACCACGAAGGCCCCCAGCAGCCCCCAGGCCAAGGCCGGATTCCGGGCCAGTTCCGACGCGCCGAAGGTCAGGGCGGCCATGGCGCAGCCGTAAACTATGCAGCCGGGCCAGTCGAAAGGCTGTCCCTTGGCCGTGCGCCATTCCAGCTTGACGCAGTATTTCATCAGCAGAAACGCGCCCGCGGCGGCCAGGGCATTGCCCCAGAACAGCCAGCGCCAGCCCAGCCAACCGGCGATGAACCCGGCCACCGGCGGGCCGCAGGCAATGCCCGCGTAGACCGCCGCGCCGCTGATGCCCAGATAGGCGGCTCGCTGTCCCGGCGGCGCGGCCGAGGCCAGCAGGGCCAGCCCGCTGGCGTTGAACATGGCCCCGCCCACGCCCTGCACGAAACGCAGGCCCAGAAAGAGCGGCGTGGACTCCACAAAGCCCAGCATCGCCCCGGCGAGGGCGAACACGCCCATGCCCCAGAGCCAGACGCGGCGGCGGCCGCAAATGTCGCCCAGACTGCCCGAGGTCAGTTGGAACACGGCCAGTCCCAGAGAATAAAAAGCGCCTACCAGTCCGAGCTGGCGGGCGCTGGCGTGCAGGCTTTCGCCCAGCGGCGGCAGCACCGCGTTGACCCCGGCCATCATGAACGGCATGAAGAACAGCGCCGTGCAAACGGCCAGCAGGAGACGGCGGTGATTTTTTTCAATGGGCATACCGCAGGATATATCTCCGGCGGCGGGAGCGGTCAACACTGGTTAAGCCAAGCGGCAGAACAGCCGGATATTGCTTTCTTAATCCCGCGAACGGGCGCTACATCCCCACTTCCTCGGCGATCTGCAGGCAGAGATCGCCCTTGTTCAATGTATACAGATGAATGCCCGGCGCGCCGCACTCCAGCAACTGGCAGATCTGGCGCACGGCGAAATCCAGGCCCGCGTCGCGCACGGCCTCGGCCCCGCCCTTGCGGTCGGCCTCTTCCAGGCTCAGATAGAGCTTGCCCGGAATTGTGGCTCCGCAAAGGGAGAGCACCCGGCGCAGGGAGTCGAAACTCTGGATGGGCAGAATGCCCGGCACCACGGGCGTGTCCAGGCCCCTGGCGCGCAGGTCCGCTACCAGAGCCTCGTATTCGCGCACGTCGAAAAAGAGCTGGCTCACGGCGAAGTCCGCCCCGGCGCGCAGCTTGTCCGCCGTGTAACGGCGGTCCAGAGCGAAGGAAGGGGATTCGGGATGCGGCGCGGGATACGCGGCCACGCCGATGCCCATGTCCGGCTCGTGTTCGCGCGTAAAGGACACCAGGTCGGCCGCGTGCTGAAAATAGCCGTCCTTCCAGTCCCAGTGCCCGTTCATGGGCGGGTCGCCGCGCAGGGCCAGCACATTGTCCACACCGGCGGCGCGCAGTTCCCTGAGAAAGGCGGCGATGCTCTCCGGCTCGGCTCCCACGCAGGTCAGATGGGCCATGGTTGTGAAGCCGCGCCGCGCCAGTTCGGCGGTGACCGCCAGGGTGTTGTGTCGCCGCGCCCCGCCCGCGCCGTAAGTGACGGACACGAACAGGGGAGTAAGCGCGCGCAGTTGCTCCACAGTGGCGTAAAAAGACGGCAAATGGGTTTCATCCGAGGGGGGGAAAAATTCCAGGGAGAAAAAAGGCGCTTTGGCGGCTTGAATTAGCGAGCCTATCTGCATGTTTCGCTCCTTGGCCGGGGCCCGGCCCGGTGGGGTCGCTTGATGTCGTGTGGCGTCATTAGGACAATAATTATGTATATATCAAGATAAGCTGATATGTCAACGCCGCCTTGCGCTCACGGCCTTGCCAAATGCCTGGCTTGGTCGTAAGGGAACGGCATGCGCACGCCTTTTGAATCAAAGACAAGCCGCTGTGCTGACCGCATTTCAGCGGCTCCTTCACTGGATTCCTCCCGGGTCCGGCTCACCCGCCCCCTTGCCCGCCGTCACCGCGCGCCCTTGCGGGGTCTGATTCTGCTCTGCTGGCTGCTGCTGCCGGCGGCAAGCGTGACGGCAGATCCCGCGCCGGTACTGGTTCCGGATATGGCGACGGATGTGCCGCCGGACCCGGACGCGGCATCACCGGACCGTCCGTCGCCCGCCTCCGGGCTGGAAAACGCCCCGCTTCCGACCGCCGGGCAGCGCGGTGTGGACCGGGAAGGACGGGCAGCCTGGACTGTGCTGGAGCCCGGCCTGGCTTTCGGCGAGTTCCAGCTTAACGACAGCGAAGCCCGGCTCACGGCTCTGCGCATCGATCCCGCCCGATTCGACTTTCTGCTCTGCACCAGTTCCCAGGACGGCGGTCCGGCCCGTTCCCTGAGCGACTGGGGCGAACAGTACGATCTCACGGCGGCCATCAACGCCAGCATGTATCTGCCCGACGGCAGCACCAGCACCGGCTACATGCGCCAGGGCGGGCATCTCAACAACAAGCGCCTGGTCCAGCGCTTCGGGGCCTTTTTCGTGGCCGGGCCCGACAGTCCCGACCTGCCCCCGGCGGCCATTCTGGATCGCGACAATCCCGACTGGCGACAGCGCATCGACCACTACGCTCTGGTAGTCCAGAACTACCGGATGATCAATGCCGAACGGCGCATCCTCTGGGCGCCGGGCGGACCGCTCTACTCCATTTCCGCCGTGGCCCAGGACGGCGGCGGCCAGATTCTTTTTCTGCATTGCCGCGCGCCTGTGGAGGCTTACGCTTTTGCCCAGCAACTGCTGCACCTGCCCCTGGACGTGCGCACGGTCATGTATGTGGAAGGCGGGGCCCAGGCCGGTCTGCTGGTGCGTTCCGCTTCGCTCAGGCGCGAACTGGCCGGGAGCCACGCGCCCTCATTTCTGGTAACCGGCAATCTCAAGGCCGTCCTGCCCAACGTGCTGGGCGCGCGTCGCAAGGCCGCCGCGGCCGTTCCCGCGCCGGACGCGCCCCCGGCGGAGCGGAGCACTCCTTCAGAATAGGAAATATTCTCAAAAAGAGCTTTACAAAAAATTGTTTTTGCTTCAAACTAGATATCGGAATTTCGGTGAGCGACATCCCCAGGCTATAGCGGGCCGGGCAACGCCGCCGGAAAACTCTCCAGCGGGTCTGTCCCGCCGGTATGTGTGCAAATTCGCCCCCTTGTGCGGGCCGGGGCATTCATATCCTGAAGGGGACAATGCCTCCATACGATTTTATGACATAGTGAGGATTATTATGCCGAATCAACTGGAAATCTATAAATGTACCCATTGCGGCAACATCGTTGAAGTTCTGCACGGCGGCGGAGCCGAAATCGTCTGCTGTGGCGAACCCATGAAATTGATGAAAGAAGGCTCCACCGACGGCGCGCAGGAAAAGCATGTGCCGGTGATCGAAAAAGTGGATGACGGCTACAAGGTCAAAGTGGGCAGCGTGGCCCATCCCATGGAAGAAAAGCATTATATTGAATGGATCGAACTGCTGGCCGACGGCAGAAGCTATACCAAATTCCTCAAGCCCGGCGACGCGCCCGAAGCTTTCTTCAAGATCGACGCCGCCAAGGTGACCGCCCGTGAATACTGCAATCTGCACGGGCTCTGGAAGGCCGAAAACTAGTATCAATACCCGCGCGCGGCCCGTACGCCGCGCTTCAGAATAAAAGGAGAACACTCATGCAGAAATACGTCTGTGGCGTTTGCGGTTATGAATATGATCCGGCGGAACATGACAACGTGCCTTTCGACCAGCTTCCCGATGACTGGGTCTGTCCGGTCTGCGGCGTGAGCAAGGACCAGTTCAACCCCGCTTAAGATTTCGATTGCGTTTTGTATTTTCCGTCCTTTCCCCCGCCTTGCCGGCCCGCCGGCGGGCGGGGCTTTTCGTGACAAAAAGCCTTTTCACTTTGCAGCTTCTGGAGAACGCACATGCAACCTGTTGAAATCAAAAAAGACATTTACTGGGTGGGCTGCGTCGATTACGACCACCGCGACTTCCACGGCTATTCCCGCTCGCCGGACGGCTCCACCTACAATGCCTATCTGATCAAAGACCAGAAAAACGTGCTGCTGGACACCGTGGCGCCGGGTTGCTCCGGTACGCTGCTCTGCCGTCTGGCCAAGACCCTCTCGCCCGAAAAGGTGGACTACATCGTCTGCAACCACATGGAAATGGACCATTCGGGTTCCCTCGACGAAGTGGTGGAGCGGGTCAAGCCTGAAAAAATCTTCGTCTCCCAGGCCGGACTGAAATCCATGGCCGGCTATTTCGCGGGCAAGAACTGGCCCGTGCAGGCCGTGAAAAGCGGCGACATCCTGAACATCGGCAGCCGCAATATCGTGTTTCAGGAAACCCGCATGCTGCACTGGCCGGACAGCATGGTCTCCTACATCCCCGAGGAAAAACTGCTGATCAGCAACGACATCTTCGGCCAGAACATCGCCAGCAGCGCCCGCTTCACCGATAATTTCGGGGATGACGGCGAATTCGTGAAGCGGATCAAGGAATATTTCTACAACATCGTGCTGCCCTACTCCCCCATGGTGCTCAAGACCCTGCCCGTGGTGGAAAAGCTGGACATCGACATGATCGCCCCGGACCACGGCCTGATCCATCGGGGCGAGAAGGCCGTGCGCTTCATCATCGACATGTACCGCCGCATGGCCGAGCAGAAGCCCGAGCAGCGCGCCCTGATTTTTTACGACACCATGTGGCAGTCCACGGAACGCATGGCCTATGCCGTGTGCAGCGGCCTGGAGGAAAACGGCGTGCCCACGCGGATCATGTCCGTGAAACACAACCACCACAGCGCCGTTATGACCGAACTGGCCGACTGCGGCGCGGTGCTGGCCGGTTCGCCCACCCACAACAACACGGTGCTGCCCCTGGTGGCCGCGCAGCTCACCTATATGAAGGGCCTGCGGCCGCTCAACCGCGTGGGCGGAGCCTTCGGCTCCTACGGCTGGTCCGGCGAAGCGCCCAAATATCTCCAGGAGCAGCTGGCCGCCATGAATATGGACATGCCCGCCGAGGCCGTGAAGTGCAACTGGGCTCCGGACAAGGACGTGTTCCGCGCCTGCCACGCGCTGGGCAAAACCGTGGCCGAGACGCTCAAGAAAAAATGTCAGGAAGGCTAGACATCCGAACCGGCCGGAATAACCGGCCGGACATGCGAAAGCGCGCCCCGTTCACACGAGGCGCGCTTTTTTGTTTCATGTCCGCGCATCACAGCGCACTACATCGGTATTGAGCGGCTTTCCGGATGCATGGGTCTACGGTCGTCGTGGCGCGGGCCCCGCTTGTCAGTGCGGTCGCGGCCGTCATGTTTACGGTCATAGTCCCGCCGATCGTCGCGGCGCTTGTCGTAGCGCCCGTCGCGGCGGTGATCACGATCGTCCCGGCGGTGGTCGTAGCGGTCACGGTCATGCCTGCCGTCATAGCGACGGTCGTCCCGGCGATCGTACTTCTCGCCCCTGCGATCATATTTGCGGTCCTGTTTGTCCGCCTTGCGGTCGTCGCGCCGGTCGAACTGATCCTTTTTGCGGTCCCGGCGGTTTTCGAAGTCGTCGCGTTTGCGATCCTGGCGGCGTTCAAAATCCTCACGCTTGCGGTCGTCCTTATCCGCCACGGCCTTGCCGGGCAGGGCATGACCGGCCACGGTCGGCGTATTTCCCGCATCGGCGGCGGGCGCGGCATTGGCGTTCAATCCGCCGGCCAGCCATACGGCGGCGGCCACGGCGCACAGGCCCAAGGGCCGCCAGACATATTTCATATGCATAGATACCTCCTTAAAGATGGGCTTGACGCCCGGCCTCTACATAAACCCAAGTCAACACGGAAGCAAGAGAGCCCCTGCGGCGGGGTCATTCTCCGAAACGCAGGGCCGGAGCCCCCACGCCCAGGCGAGCCGCCGCCGCCTTGACCGCGTCGGCCTCGGCCCGTACATAGCGCCGCCCCTCCAGGGTATAGGCCTTGGCCTCCAGAGTTTCGCCCGCACGGTGCAGCCCGGCCGCCTCGCGCGGCAGCGCCAGACGTTCCAGACGCTGCCGGCGCAGGCCAAGGCTGTGGGTATGACGCAGTATGGCCAGGCTCACGCTCTCGCCGTCCGCAGGACGGCAAAGCACGCGCAGCAGGCCCGCCGGGCGGTTCTTCTTGCCGATGCCGGGCAGCCAGAGCACGTCCAGGGTTTCGGGCAATGCCGTCAGGGCCGTGAGGGCCAGGCCCAGTTCCTCGCCGCTGAGGTGGTCCAGGTGGGTTTCCAATTGCAGCACCTGTTCCAGGCCGCCCTGCGCGTGCGGCACGCTTTCGGCCACGGGTTCCACCAGCCAGGCCCGCAGGCCCGCGGGGGCGGGGCGCGAGCCGTAGCCCGTGCCCAGAGCGGTCAGCACGCCTTGCGGGCCGTCCAAAAATTCATCCACCAGCACATGAACCAGGGCCGCGCCCGTGGGCGTGACCAGTTCCTCCCGCGCGCCCGTGGGCCGCACGGGCTTGCCGCGCATCAGCCAGGCGGCGGCGGGCGCGGGCAGGGGAATCAGGCCATGCGCGCACTCCACCGTGCCGGAAAACCAGGGCAGGGGCGAAGCCATGACCCGACCCACGCCCAGTTGCTCCAGCCCCCAGCAGGCTCCGGCGATATCCACCAGGGTGTCGATGGCCCCCACTTCGTGGAAATGCACTTTTTCAGGCGCAATCTGATGGGCCTCGGCTTCGGCCAGAGTCAGGGCCTCCAGCACGGCCAAAGCCCGCCGCAGCGCTGTCCCGCCCAGCTCCAGACGATTGAAGATGGCCGCGATGTCCGCCGGATGGCGCAAGGGCTGGCCGTCGTCCCAGCTTACGTCCACCCGCCTGCCGGGGCCGCCGGCCCGCGTTTCAGGCCGGGCTTCAATACGGCAGTCCACCCCGGCACGGGCCAGGGCCGCCGTCAGCGGGGCCGGGTCCAGCCCCAGGTGGACCAGCGCGGCCAGGGTCATGTCGCCGCTGATGCCGTTGCCGCAATCCAGATACAAATCCATAATATTCCGCTCCTGTCGGCAAAACCGCGCGCCCGGCCGGGCGCCGCCGCGCCGTGGCGGGCTTGTGCGGCGGCCCGCCCTTGGTGTATGAATAAGCCGGAAACACGGTTCCCGGCGCGCGGGCTCCGCAGGCCGCGCACATAACGATTTCAACCGCCTATGGGAGGAAGCATGCTCATACAGAACTGGATGACCACCGAGGTGATTACCGTGACGCCCGAAACGTCCCTGCTCAAAATCGGCAAGCTGATGCGCGACAACAACGTGCGCCGCCTGCCCGTACTGGACGACAAGGGGCATGTGGTCGGCATCATTTCCGACCGCGACGTCAGGGACGCCTCGCCCTCCAAGGCCACCACCCTTGATATGTATGAGATGCATTACCTGCTGGCCGAACTCAAGGCCAAGGACATTATGACCCCCCGGCCCTTCACAGTCAAACCCACGGATACTGTGGAAAAAGCGGCCATGATGATGCTGGACAACAAGTTCGGCGGGCTGCCTGTGGTGGAGGAAAGCGGACGCCTGGTGGGCATTATTTCAGACCAGGACGTGTTCAAGGCGCTGGTGAGCATCACCGGCGTGCGCGAGGGCGGCATCCAGCTGGGCATTGAAATCACCAACCGGCCCGGGGCCATGAAACCTATTTTCGACCTGCTGCGCGCGCACGGGGCCAGAATTCTCTCCGTACTCTCCGCCAACAATCAGGATGGCGACCGCCAGGTCTTTCTGCGCCTGCGCGAAATGGAGAGTCGCGAAGCCGAAGAAGCGGTCATCGCCGACGTCAAGGGGCACGCCCATCTGCTCTACTGGGCACGTAACGAAGTGCATCTGGTCTGAAACGCGCGCGTAGCTATTCATTCATCTTATTGAAAATAATGCGCAATTTTTCCGACAAACACACTGGGAGAAACGAAAAAAAACGCGCGGGGCTTGCCATCGTCATCGTTTTATGAAATAAGGGTCCCTGTACTTGCGGTTGGGTTCACAACCGCGCCTTCAAGCGGAATTCGGCCGGGGTCGGACATTCCGGCTGGCGTAGCGTCAGGGCATATCGTCCCGGCGAGTTGAGCAATATCTGTCCAAGGAGGACACGCATGGCTGAGATCACCTATAAAGGCAAAAGCTTTGAAGTTGACGAAGACGGTTTCCTGCTGCGTTTTGACGACTGGTGCCCCGAATGGATGGAATATGTGAAGGAATCCGAAGGCATCGCCGAGATCACCCCTGACCATCAGAAAATCCTTGACTTCCTGCAGGATTACTACAAAAAGAACGGCATCGCCCCCATGGTCCGCATTCTTTCCAAGAATACCGGCTACAAACTGAAGGAAGTGTACGAACTCTTCCCCTCCGGTCCCGGCAAAGGCGCCTGCAAAATGGCCGGCCTGCCCAAGCCTACCGGCTGCGTGTAGTCCGAGCTTCAATTTTCGGAAAAAGCGGAAGGGTTCGCCCTTCCGCTTTTTTTATTATCAAATCCCCGCTGCCGGTCGCCTTGTCCGCCCCGCCGGTTTATGTTATGTCGGGCGGAACATGCCTGTATTTCTATCTTATAGAAATATTTTACAAAAATTTGTCTGATCATAGAGTCGTTGCGTCGTGAAACGGCTCTCCATTCCGGGAGGTCGCGTGGAGGAACTGCTAGCCCTGCTGGTTCTGGTGCCGCTGGTGTTCCTGATCTGCCTGGCGGCGCTTTTCGCGCGCACCTCCAGCCAGCGCCGGCAGTTGGTCGAGCTGCGCGGCGAACTGAACGCGCTCCGCCAGGATGTCCAGGCCCTGCGCGCGGACGCGGAATCCTTTGAGCATTGCGATGATGCTTCCAGTGCCGCTTCCGGGGCGAGCGACGCGCAAGAGCACGATATGTCGCCCACCCGGGAGGCCGAGCCGCAAGGCACCGCCGATGACGAGAGCTTCCCGCCCGAGCTTGCCGTGAACCCGCCGCCGCAAGTCCCCACAAGCGGAGCCGGGGAATTCAGCTTTACTGATGCGGCTGACGCCGATACCGAGAATTTTCGCCAAGTTCCGGCCGCGACTCCTGACCCGGCACAGGCAAACGACGCGTTGTCCGCGCAAGCCGCGCCGTCCTCCCCCGGCCTGCCCGCGCCCGTGGCCGGGGCTTTGGCCGTGGTCTGGGGCTGGCTGCGCGCCAATCCCATACTCTATGCCGGACTTTGCGTGTTCCTGACCGGTATCGCTTTTGCGCTGGGCTATCTGGTCCGGTACGACTATGTCAGCCTGGAGGCCCGTCTGGCTCTGATCGCTCTGGCCGGTCTGGGCATGCAGGGCCTGGGCTGGCGGCTGCGACGCCGTAATGCCCTTTACGGCCTGGGCCTCATGGGCGGCGGCGCAATCGTGCTTTACTTCGTGCTTTTCACCGCCGCCCGCCTGGAACTGCTCTCTCCCCTGACCGCCCTCTGCGTCATGTCCGCCCTGGTGCTGGGCGTCGCGCTGCTGGCCCTGGCCGCCGACGCCGAGCTATTGGCCGCGCTTTCCGCCGTGGGCGGCTTTCTGGCCCCGGTGCTGCTTTCCACGGGCAGCGACAATTATCTGGGCCTGTTCGGCTATTACGCGCTGCTGAGCCTGGGCAACGCCCTGCTGCTCCGCTTCAGGCTCTGGGACATTCCGGCGCTGATCTCCTTCGCCGCGGTCTACGGCGTCGGCGGCCTGTGGGGCGGGCGTTCCTATGATCCCGGCATGTTTGCTCATATGGAACTTTTTCTGCTGTTCTTTTTCCTCCTGTTCAGCTACATGCAGCTCCAACTGGCCGCGCACGCCGACGCTCTGGACGCCCGCACGCGCGGGCGCGCGGGCGCGGCCCGGCGCTATCTGCACGCCTCCCTGCTGTTCGGTCTGCCGCTGCTGACCTTCAGCTATCAATATTATCTGACGCGCCCCTACGCTTATGCGGCGGCTTTCAGCGCCCTGGGCCTGGCCGCCTGGCATGTGGGCCTGGGTTACCTGCTGCGCCGCCGGGACGGCGCGGCCGGACGCCTGACCCGTGAAACCCTGCTGGTGCTGGGCCTGAGCTTCTCCGCCCTAGCTGTGCCCCTGGCTCTGGACCTGAGCTGGACCACCTGCACCTGGGCCTTGCAGGGGCTGGGGCTCATCTGGCTGGGCCTGCGACAAGAGCGTCCTCTCCTGCGCTTTCTGGGCTATGCCCTGCAACTGCTGGCGGCGGGAGCCTTCGCGGGCCTCTTTTCCCAGCCGGGTATCAGCGGCCTGCCCGGCGGCCTTCTGGACAGCCGTATGGCCTGCGGCCTGGTCATGACCCTGACGGCCCTGCTGCTGGTGCATTTCTGCACGCGACACCGGGAAATTCTGATCCGGCAGGAGCGCGAACTGCTGCCGCCATGGCAGATCTGGGCCATGGTCTGGTGGCTGGGCACAGGCCTGGATATTCTGTCCGCGCATTTTGACGCCGCCGGACAGCTTTACGCTAATGCCGCGCTGACGTTCACGGCCCTGAGCTGCGTGCTCTGGGTCCGGGCCGGAAGCCGCCTGGGCTGGAAAATTTTCGCCGCTTCCGGTCATCTGCTGTTACCAGCCATGCTGCTCTCGCAATGGCGTTTTCTGCCGGATCTGCTGTTGTTGCCTTTTCTGCCGTTGCGCGCCCTGCCCGCCGCCTCTCCCCTGGCCTGGAGCCACGGCGGCCTGGTGGCCCTGCCTCTGGCCTGGGCCGCCTTCGCCGCCTGCATCCGCTCCGCGCCCTGGCCGGAGCAGCCGACCTGTCGGCGCGTCGTGGCGGGCGTCGCCCTGTTCGCCGCGCCGGGCCTGCTGCTTCTGGCGGCGGCGCACGGACTGAGCCGCCTGTCCCTGCTCCCCCCGGACTGGAGCGTGCTGCTTCTGACCATGCTGGCGGCGGCTTTTCTGTTTTTGCTCTGCCGGGAACTGCGTCTGCCCGGCATAGCCGCCCTGTCCGGCCCTCTTCTCCCGGCGGACGCGCGCCGCTGGGGCGGCCTGGGTCTGAGTCTCTGTCTGGCCTGCTGGTTCTTCCTCTTCTGCGCAGAGCCCGGCATAGCCGCGCCGCTGCCCTACATTCCCCTGTTCGGCCCCCTGGACATGGCCCAGGTGCTCTGCCTGCTGACCTGCCTGTACCTGCTGCGCGGCATGCGCCGCGAGAGCCGCGAAAACTTCCCGTCCGCCTTGCTTTATGAACGTCTGCTCGCCGCTTTCGGCGTCTGCGCCTTCGCGCTCTGCACAGTCATCGCGGCCAGGGCCGTTTCCTGGTACACCTATTGCCCATACACCCCCCTGGCCCTGATCCGCTCGCCCGTTTTCCAGGCCGCACTGTCCATACTCTGGGGCAGCATTGCCCTGGGCATGGTGCTCGCGGCCTCACGCGTCTTCCGGCAGCGGCGGCTCTGGTTCGCCGGAGCGGCCCTGCTGGCCCTGACCCTCTGCAAACTGCTGCTCTTTGATCTGGCGGACCGCCAGACTGTATCCCGGATCGTTTCCTTCCTCTTCCTGGGCCTGCTGATGCTGGGCATGGGCTATTTCTGCCCCCTGCCGCCCAAACGGCTGACAGATCCGCCGGAAGAGGATTCCCGTTCAGCGCAGCCCTAAAGGAGCCGCCATGTCCTTTTGCTTCAGCCCGTCCCGCCTTCTCCTGCTTCCGGCCCTGACGCTGGTTTGCCTGACGGCCGCCACAGCCACGGCCACGGAACAGGAACTGACGCCCAGGGATTTCAGCACGCTGATTCCCATCGAGGCCAAGAGTGGCTCCCCGGTCTACCGTCTTGACCTGCCCTTTGCCGTGTACGAGCGCTCCCGCCTGTCGCCCCTGCGCGACGTGCGGGTTTTCAACAGTCTGGGCCGGGCCGAAGCCATCTACATCAGCCCGGCGGAATCCCGGCCGGAACCGGCGCAGGAACAGGCTTTCCCCTGCTTCACCCAATGGGTGCGTTCCGGGGGTACGGAAGGCATCGTGCTGCTGCGCGACGGCCAGAGCGCGTCCGAAACGCCGCCCGCTCCTGAGGGACAAAAACCGGAGCACAATAAAAACCGTGTCGCCACAGCCAGGAGCCTGCTGGTGGACTTCGGCCAAAAGCGGCCGCGTTTCGAGCGCGTGCGTCTGGTCCCGCGCGAAACGCCCGGCGGCGAAACCCGGGATCAGGACGGCGGCATGCTCAGCACCCGGCTTTATACCAGCGCGGACATGCAGAGCTGGATTGCCGAAGGCAGGCAGACCCTGGGGCAAATGCGCATGGACGGGCAGGCGGTGGAGCTGCTGGACCTGCCCGCCGACCGGATATCCCGGCGCTATATGCTGCTGGTCCCCGCCGAGGGCGGCGAGCTCTTCCCCATACAGGAGGTCCGGGCGCGCGAAAAAGTCCGGGACGCGACCCCGGTGGACAGCATCGTGCTGCGCGGCCTAGAGGATGAAAAAGCCGGGGGCTTCAGCTATGCCCTGCCGCGCGGCCTGCCGGTGATCAACCTGGAGCCCGAGCCCGCCGGCAACGACAATTTCCTGCTGCGCGGCCGGATCCTGACCCCGGCCCTGCGCGCTGATTCCGGCGCGCAACGCCGTCCCCGGCGTCAGCTGCCGCCGGAACTGGTCTGGCAGGAACGCGCGCCCTTTTCCTACTATGAGCTGCGGGACGCCCACTCCCGCAACACGGTGCGCGCCGATCCCGTGCCGTTCGACCGGCGTTGGCTCAGTCCGGAGAACAACGATCCTCTCTTGCGCGACGCCCCGGCCACCCTGCTCTTGCGCCTGGGCGGCGATATTATAAAACAACCTCCGGCGCTGCGGGTGCGCTGGGCCGGCCAGCAGTTGTACTTCATGGCCGGAGGGCCGGGGCCGTACACCCTGGCCGTGGGCAGCCTCAAAGCCGGAGACCTTGCCGGAACGCGGGACGCCGCCCTGCGCGAACTGCCGGTTGCGGCGGGTCCGGCCCGGCTGAACATGGCTGAACTGCGCGAGCAGACGCCGCCCCCGGCCTATGACGAAACACCGGGCGGCCAGCGCTGGCTGCTCTGGGGAGTGCTGCTGCTCGGGGCCGCCGCTATGGCCTTCATGGCCGCGCAACTGCTGCGCAAACCTGAAAAATAAGCACAGGGACGCCCCCGGATTTCCGTCCCCGCCCTTTACGCCGGGGCAAAAAAACGGTACTGCCCTGCCATGAACATCAGCTTTTCCTGGAAAAAGCTCACCCTCTGGCTGGTGGGCGTCTTCTTGTTCTGCGCTCTGGCGGGCGGCGGCGCGGCGGCCATGCTGCTGTACTGGGCCTCCCGCGACCTGCCCAACATCACCCGCATCGCCGACTACAACCCGCCGCAGGCCACCACGGTGCTGGCCCGCGACGGCTCGGTGCTGGGCCTCCTCTACCATGAAAAACGCTTTGTCATCGGCCTCAAGGACATGTCACGCTTTCTGCCCATGTCTTTTCTGGCCGCCGAGGACGACTCCTTCTACCGGCACATGGGCGTGGACCCGCTGGCCATCGCCCGCGCGGCCATCAACAATTTCCGTAAAGGCCGCGCCGGCGAGGGCGGCAGCACTATCACGCAGCAGCTCATCAAGCAGCTCCTGCTGACCTCCGAGCGCAGCTACAAGCGCAAGATGAAGGAGGCCATTCTGGCCTATCGCCTGGAAAAGGATCTCTCCAAAGATGAAATCCTGACCATCTATCTGAACCAGATCTATCTGGGCGAACACGCCTACGGCGTGGAGGCCGCCGCGCGCACCTATTTCGGCAAGCACGCCTCTGATATCACCCTGGCCGAGAGCGCGGTCATCGCCGGTCTGCCCAAAGCTCCCAGCAGCTACAATCCCTTCCGCCATCCCGATGCCGCCAAGAGTCGCCAGATGTACGTGCTGGGCCGTCTGCGCGACCTGAAATGGATCACCCCCGAGGAATACGCCCAGGCCGCCGCCGAACCCCTGGTTTACTGGAGCATGCCCGAGGGCCAGGGCGGAGCCGCCCGCTGGTACCTGGAGGAAGCCCGTCGCCTGCTTATCGAATTCTTCACCGAACACAACCTCAAGGCTCTGGGCGTGGACACCCGCAAATACGGCGAGGACTACGTCTATGAAGCGGGCCTCACCGTGCGCACGGCCATGGTGCCCGCCCATCAGGAAGCCGCCGGGCAAGCCCTGCGGCGCGGTCTGGAAGAACTGGACAAGCGCCAGGGCTGGCGCGGCCCCCTGGAGCAACTGGACGCCGACAGGCAACGCGCCTTTGCGGCTGATACGGCCTTCGCGCCCCTGGACCTGGCGGGCGGCGCCTGGACCAAGGCGCTGGTCACCGCCGTGGACGCCAAGGAAGCCCGCGTGGCGCTGGGCAAGGGCTATAGCGGGATCATCCCGGTGGCCAACATGTCCTGGGCGCGCAAACCCAATCCCAAGGTGGCAGGCATATACGCCCCGGCCGTCAAAGACGCCAGGCTGGTCCTCAGCCCCGGCGACCTGATCTGGGTTTCCGCCGCCCCACGCACGGTCACCGTGACCAACGCCAAGGGCCGCAAGGAACAGCGGAGCACGCCTTTTGACGCCGCCGAGGTCAAGAAGGGCGCGCCCATCCCTCTGCTTCTGCAGCAGGAACCGGCTGTGCAGGGGGCTCTGGCCTCCCTGGAGCCGCAGAGCGGCGACGTGGTGGCCCTGATCGGCGGCTACCAGTTCGGAGAGAGCCATTTCAACCGCGCCACCCAGGCCCGCCGCCAGCCCGGCTCCAGCTTCAAGCCCGTGGTCTATTCCACGGCCATGGATTTCGGTTTCACGCCGTCCTCCATCGTGCTGGACGCGCCTTTTGTCTATGTGAACCCCTATACCAACGAGGTCTGGCGGCCCTCCAACTACGAGCACAACTTCAAGGGCGAATTGCCCCTGCATCAGGCCCTGGCCCTCTCGCGCAACACCTCCACCGTGCGCGTGGCCCAGCAAGTGGGCATCGCCAATGTGATCCAGCGGGCCAAAGCCCTGGGTCTGGAACCCAGCTTCCCGCAGGAACTCTCGGTGAGCCTGGGCGCGGTGGCGGTGTCTCCGCTCAATCTGACCCAGGCCTACGCGGCTTTCGCCAATCAGGGGCTGGGCGTGCGCCCGAGGATCATCACCTCCATCACCGACGCCCAGGGCCGCGAACTCTACCGCCAGGACGCGGAACACTGGCAGGCCATCAGCCCCCAGAACGCCTATATCATGGCTACCCTGCTCAAAAACGTGGTCAACGCGGGCACCGGCGCGCGCGGCAAGATCGAAGGCCGCTTCATCGCGGGCAAGACCGGCACCACCAATGAAGAGCACGACGCCTGGTTCGTGGGCTTCACGCCCTATCTGGTCACCGGCGTCTATGTGGGCTACGACCAGTTACAGTCCCTGGGCCGCCTGGAACAGGGCGGACGCACCGCAGCGCCCATTTTCCGCTATTACCGCAGCGTGGTGGAGGATCTGTACGAAGCCAAGGACTTCACCATGCCCGACGGCATCGTCATGTCCGGCGGCTTCGCCTATCGGGCCGACATGCCTCTGGAAGGCGTTTCGGCCACGGATGCCAACGCCCAGGACAATACGGTGGTGGATACCTCTGAGGGCGGCGAAGATCTCATGCGCCAGATGTTCTGACTGAAACGGTTTCCTTTCGCCTCTTTTTGTCTTTTTCCGTGGAGCCCGAATGCGTTCCTTTCTTCGCAGTCGCCTTGTCGTCCCGCTCTTGGTCTGCGCCTGCGCTCTGGCCGCTTTTTCCCTCTGGCAGCGCCTTGCCCCCGTCGAACCGGAAAAAGCCGCGCCGGCCGTGCTGCGCGTCGGCATGGAAGATCATTATCCACCCATGGCGTTCATGGACGCGCAAGGGCGGCATACCGGCTTCGACCATGACATGGCCGAAGCGCTCTGCCATCAGATCAACGCAAAATGCGAGTTCGTCATCGGCTCCTTTGACGACATCCTGCGGATGATGAGCGCCGGAGAACTGGATATCCTGGTTGCCGGGCTGGCCGCACTGGAACCCCGCAAACAGTTTATGAACTTTACGGAACCGTATTACAGCTCCAGCACCATCTATATCGGGCGGCCCGGCCTCGCCATCAGCGAGGACGGCCTGCGCGGCAAGCGCCTCGCCGCGCAGATCGGTTCCATGCAATTGGATATCCTGAAAAAGAACTGGTCGGATATAGCGACGGTGCTTGAGGTTCCGTTCAAGGATATCTTCGGCCTGCTGGCCCGGGGTGAAGTGGACGTGGTGCTGGTGGACGCGGTGGCCAGTTACGATTTTCTGAAAAGCGAAGCCGGGCGTGATTTCAGCATGCTGGGCGATCCGCTGCAGATCAACGACGTGCTCAGTCTGGCCCGCATCGGCGTGCGCAAGAGCGACCGGGAACTGACGGAGGCCCTGAACAGGGCGATCAAAACCCTGCGCGTCAACGGCGAGTACAACCGCATCACCAGAGCCTATTTCCCCTTTAATATCTATTGACCCTGTCGGGCGTGCCATATGGACATCAGCACTACAACGGCGTCCCCCGACAGAACCAGGACCTTCCGGCGAATGAGCATCTACCGCTTTATTGCGCTGGCTCTTCTGCCCACCGTTTTGCTGCTGGCCCTGGTTTACTGGTATATCGACAGTAATCTGCAAGAGATCAAAACCGCCGCTGAAAGCACCAATGAGGTCCACCTGCCGGGCATTCTCAAGAACCAGCGCACTCTGATCAATATCGAAAGCCTGCGCCGTTATGTGGAGACGGTTTACAACGCCTCGGACATCGGGGTGCGGCGGGACGCCCTGATCAACGCTCTGGCCCTGGCCACGGAATCGGTATTCGAGGCCAACTCCCGTTTTGTGGAACATGCCGCCTCCGCCAGATCTCTGCTCCATTCTCTGGATGCGATAAAAAACCGCAGCGACCAGGCCCGGAAAGATCTGGCAAGGGCTACGGACATTTTTACCCGGGCCACGGCACGCCTCGGCGGCGTTTACGCCGGAGAGGACGATGCGCGCAAGCCGGAGACGCTCCTCGGCTATTGCGCAAAAGTCCGGTCCGCGCGCGGCGCGGTTCCCCGCATACTTGCCCAATGCGCCACATTGACCGAAAGCCGCGAGAGTATGGAAGCCGCCCGGCAACGCTACGAACAGGCCGACATGGAGGCCCGCGAACTCTGGAAACGCTTTGACGATCTGCTGCGCCAGCTGAGCGACCTCGCCTCCTCAAAAGAAGCGGAGATGACCTATGAGGCCATGGAGCACATCAGCCTGGCGGCCGGACGCGCCCACTTTGTCTTTTACCTCTCGGGCGCGCTCGTCCTCCTGATTCTCTGCGTCTTCATTCTGGTGCTGCACCGCCATGTTCTGTTTCCCCTCACCCTGGCCTCGCGTTCTCTCCGGCGCATCCGCGACGGCGGTTCCGTGGAAGCTCCGCCGCCCGTACGCGTGCGCGAACTGCAGGACATGCTCAATATATTGCCGGTACTGAGCAAGCATGTTACGGATTTGTCCGCCCGTTCCGGCCTGCTGGAACGGGAAAAGGACAGATTCAGGAGTCTCAGCCTGGTGGACGGCCTCACCGGCGTGGGCAACCGCCGTCATTTCGACGCCTGCCTCGCCCGAAGCGACAGAAGCCGCCCGCTGGCCCTGCTCATGCTTGATGTGGACATGTTCAAGCTCTATAACGACACGTATGGGCATCTGGCGGGCGACAACGCGCTCATCGCCGTGGCCCGCTCCATGCTCGCGGAATTGCACGACTCCGTGGATCAGGTCTTCCGCTACGGCGGCGAGGAGTTCTGCGCGCTTCTGCCGGGCGCTTCCGCCGCCACGGCGACGGCTGTGGCGGAGCGCCTGCGAAAACGGATCCGTGGACTCCGGCTCCGGCACGAAAGCTCGTCAGTGGCCCCGTTCCTGACGGTCAGCATCGGGGTGGCCCTGCGCGGGGCCGATGACCCCACAAGCGCTGCGGAACTGGTGGAGCAGGCGGATAAAGCCCTTTATCAGGCCAAAACTTCAGGCCGCGACCGGGTCTGTTTATACAACGGGGCCGAACCCCCCTCTTCCGTCCCGTCGGCGTCGTAAGTCAGAGGGTGGCCATTGCCGCGCGCTTTCGCGCGCCACTACAAAGGATTGCCATGATTCCCTACGGTTCTCTCGTCGTCTATGTGACGCCCAAGGGCAAACGCTACATCAAACGGCTGGAGGAAGGCCAGGACTGGCACAGCAACGACGGCACCCTGCCCGCCGCCCAGGTGGCGGCCCTGGATTTCGGCGCGGAAACCCGCACCACGCTGGACGTGCCCATCCGCGTGCAGGAGGCCACGCTCTTCGACCGCCTCCAGGGCGTCAAGCGCCAGACCCAGATCATCTACGCCAAGGACATCGCGTACATCTGCCTGCGCCTCGGGGCCGGGCCGAGCCGCACCATTATCGAGGCGGGCTGCGGCTCCGGCGGCCTGACCGTGGGCTTTTCCTGGTTCTGCGGCCCCACGGGCAAGGTGGTCAGCCACGACGCGCGCGAGGAATTTGTGCGTCTGGCCCGCCGCAACCTGGACTGGGCAGGCGTGGGCGGCAATGTGGAGCTGCACCACCGGGATGTGGCCGAGGGCTTTGCCGTCAGCGGGGCCGACGCGCTCTTTCTGGATGTGCGCACCCCCTGGGAATATCTGGATCAGGCCGTCCGGGCCGTGCGGCCCGGCGCGTGCATGGGCTTTCTGCTGCCCACGGTGGATCAGGTGAGCAAGCTGCTGCTGGGGCTGGAGCGCGGCCCCTTCGCGGAGCTGGAAGTCTGCGAGATATTGATCCGCCGCTGGAAGCCCGTGGCCGACCGGCTGCGGCCCGAGGACAGGATGACCGCGCACACCGGTTTTCTGGTGTTCTGCCGCCAACAGGAGCGCAGCGAGGATTTTGAATCCCGGCGGCCGCTGGGCACGCGCGAACGCAAGCAGGAGGCCGCGCGCCTGGCCCGTCTGGGTCTGGCCGCGCCCGGCGCGCCCGACACGGCGGATGGCGCAAACGGCGTTGAGGCGGATAAAGCGGGAACGGACGGAGACGAGGCGTGAACCCCTGGATTCTGCTCATCGCCGCCGGACTGTTTGAAATCGGCTGGCCCCTGGGCTTCAAGCTGGCCCAGACCGCGCCCGCCTGGCGCGTGGCCGCCATTGCCCTCTCCGCCCTGAGCATGGCCGCCAGCGGCTGGCTTTTGTTCCTGGCCCAGAAGCATATCCCCATCGGCACGGCCTACGCGGTCTGGACGGGCATCGGCGCCGCGGGCACCTTTCTGATCGGCGTGGCCGTGTTCGGCGACGCCCTGCATTGGGGCCGGGTTCTGGGCGTGCTGATGATCGTGGGCGGGGTCATTGTGCTCAAGGCCGTTTCGCCGTAGGCAGCAGCGGCGAGGACAGTTCGCCGCCATTCCGCCCCTTCCGCATGCATGGGCATATGGCGGAAGGCAAACCCGCTCCGCCGCCCTTGAGTTCATGGCTGACGCCGTTAAGGCCGGGCATTCAGAACCTGCTTTTGCGACGTGGAATCGCGCCGCTCGCGGGCAGCAATGGCGGCAAGGCCCCTGTTCCGGCTGTCAGGCCGGCGGCAGCAAATCGCCCCTGTCCGTAAACCGCAATTCCAGAGCCTCTCCGTCCACGCGCACGCCGGGCCGGGCACGCAGTTCCGCCAGGCAGGCCGCACTGGCCCAGAAACAATCCAGATCCCTGGTGGTGCGGATACGCGCCACGCGCGCCTGCATGGGGTCGGGCAGCAGATTGAGCACGGTTTCCAGCAATTGCCGGTCCGTGCCGAGACAGATGGGGGTGCGCCCGGACCGCAACTGGCCGCAGGTCACGGCATTGATGGTGGTGGCCTTGTAGTCGATCTTGCGCCGGAAGCGCTCGCTGATCAGATCAATGCTGCCCATGCCCAGCGCATTGCCGTGCGAGGCGTCGGTCAGGTCAAGGGCCGCGATCCATTGGTAGTCCGGTACGCGCGGACCGCCGTCCCGCCGCCATTTGCCGGTGATGTTGAGGTCCGCGCCGGAGCCGCAGATATCCTTGCCTATTTTGTCGATGATCAGCAGGTCCAGCGCATCCAGGGGCAGACGCGCCATCCTGGAAGCGGCCAGAAGCAGCAGTTCCGTATCCGTTTCGATAAAGCGTTCGGGCCGAACCAGCCGGATTTCGCAGAGCCGGTCGGCGGCGTTCTCCACCACGGCCACGCCCGCCAGGATGGACAGCCGTTGCAGCAGAAAATGCGCGGCGGGCAGTAATTGAGAGCAAATGTCGAACTTATGGTATTCCTGCGCGCCCGCGTGTTTGCCGCAGCCGATGACCAGCATCTTGCAAAGGCCGGATTGCACGGCGGCGGACAGAATGGTGTGCGGCTTGATCCGGGCCACAGGCACGATCCAGTCGGCCTTCAGAGCCTCGCGTGAAAAGAGAATCCGGGCGCCGCTCTCGGTCCGCCCCAGTTCCTCCACCGCCATATCCGCGGCCACGGGCACGCCCATGCTGTCTTCGCTGACGCCCAGGCTTTTCAGCAGGGCGGTCTGCCCCTCGGCGCAGGCCTGTCCGTGCGATCCCATGGCCGGCACAATGAAGGGCTTCAGCCCCAAGCCGCGCAAAGAGGCCACCGTGGCGGCCACCAATTCAGGCAGGGAGGCGATACCGCGTGATCCCACGCAGACGGCGACCCGCATACCGGGCCGCAGGCCCGCCGGCAATTCCAGGGCGGTAAAAGCCCGCCGCACTTCCGCGCCGGGGTCGGCCACGGCGGCGGCGTCAAAACGCTGTGTAACGCGGTACATCCTGAGAGACATTTTTATCCTCCGATGCGCCGCGTGGCGGCGCGGGTCAGGCCAGTCCCAGCACGCGGTCCCTGCCGCTGCGCAAGTGTTTTTTCAGCGCTTCCGAAGCCGCGGCCAGGTCTCCGGCCGCGATCAGACGACACAACTTCCTGTGATTTTCCACCATGAGAGGCAATGAACTGCGCTTCGCCTCGATATTAATATAGACAAGAATCTTGGTGGAAAGCATCAGCCACAGTTTGTGCAGCATGCTGTTTCCGGTCATCTGACACAGGCTTTCATGAAAGGCGAAATCATTGCCCACAAAATCGCTTCCGGCGTCGGCCCAGCCTTCCTCCATGCAGCGGATGACCTCCTCAAGCCGGGCCACCGCCGCGCTGGCGTCATCCCGCATCAGCAGTTGCAGGGCGTGGAGCTCCAGCAGCTCCCGGATGGAATAGATCTCGTCGATCTCCTTGGGACTCAGTTTGGTGACCACGGTTTTCTTGTAGGGCTCTATGGTGACCAGGCCCTCATGCTCCAGGCTGGCTATGGCCTCGCGGATGGGCAGGCGGCTGATTCCCATTTCTTCCGACAATTCCTGCTCAATCAGGCGGTCGCCGGGTTTCAGCTTGCCGGACAGGATGGCCTGCCGGACCTGGGCAAGAGCTTTGTCCCGGAGGGTGGTCTTTTTTTCTTTGGTGAAAATGGTTGCGGAAGGCACGGCGCTGACTCCAAAAGTTAAGGGGAACTCCTGAAAAGTGGCGCTACGGTATAGGGTTACGCATTGAAACTCAAGACAGCTATAAAAATCCGAGCAGGCGCGGCAGGAAGAGCGTCAGCTCGGGAAAGACGTTCAGCAGTACGATGACGCCGATATTGGCGCAGAACAGCGGCAGAATAGCCACAAAAACCTTTTCCATGGGCAGTTCCGCGATATCCGCCGTGGCGAAGAGCACCAGGCAGACCGGCGGCGTTATCAGCCCCATGACCAGAAGCATGACCATGATGATGCCCCAGGTGAAGGGATGCAGGCCCACCGAAACAGCCAGGGGCGCCATGATAGGCGCAAAAAGCAGAATGGCCGGCCCCTCGGTCATCCACATGCCCACAAAAAGCAGAAAGATGTTCATGCAGAGCAGAATCAGCCAGGGGCTGGGCACATGGGCCAGCACCGTGTCACGGAGCAGCAGCGGCAGACGTTCGAAGCCGAAAATCCAGGACATGATCCCGATGAAGGCCAGAATAAAGAAAAGCTTTGCGGAGCCGCGCGCCGCGGAAAAAAAGATGTCCGGCAGTTGCGAGACGTTAAGACTCTTGTACACCCCGAAGCTGACGGCCAGAGCGTAAAGCACGGCGCAGGCCGCCGCCTCGGTGGGCGTGACCACGCCGGACATGATGCCGCCCAGGATGATGACAGGCATGAGCAGAGCCAGGGAGGCGTCCTTGAAGCTCACGGCGAATTCGCGCGGCGTGATCTTGACCTCATGCCGGGGGTAATGGCGCTTCTTGGCAAGCATGTAGACGATGATCATCTGGGACAGGCCCATAAGCAGGCCGGGCACGATGGCCGCCGCGAACATGCCGCCCACCGAGAGATCCGTGGCCGCGCAGTAGACCACAATGACGATGCTGGGCGGAATGATGGGACCGATCAGCGACGAGGCGGCCGTCACCGCCGCCGCGAAGGGCCGGTCATACCCTTCCTTTTCCATAGCCGGGATGAAGATTTTCCCCAGAGCCGCCACGTCGCCCAAAGCCGCGCCGGTTATTCCGGCGAAAAACATGCTGGCCATGATATTGACCTGAGCGAGTCCCGCGGGAAAGCGCCCCACCAGGATATTGGAAAAAGTCACAAGGCGTCCGGAAATGGTGGCCCGGTCCATAATTTCCCCGGCCAGGAGGAAAAAGGGAATGGCCATCAACACAAAGGAATTGAGCCCGTTGAAAATGAAATCAGGCAGCATGTTCAGAAACATGTCCTGCCCGGAGAAGAGAAAGTAGGCGCAACCGGCTACGCCCATGGCAAGGCCGATGGGCATGCCCAGCAGAAGCAACAGCAGAAAAATCGCGGTGAGCAGAAGTATCACGACGCACCTCGTGCCGACTTACTGAAACAGTGCAGGAGCAGGTCCACAAACTGGAAAAGTGTTTCAAGAAAAATCAGGGCAAAGGCCACGGGAATGGAAAGGCTGGGCAGGAACATGGAGATGCCGAGGGAAACGGCCTGCACCCTGGCGGCATGCTCCAGAGCCCCGGCGGAGTGAAACAGAATCAAGGCGATGAAGGCGGCCTGCACGAGCAGAAGCAGGGCCTTGAGCAGCGCCCGCAGCCGGAAAGGAAGACGGTCAATGAAACACTCCACATACAGATGCCCCCTTTCGGACAGCACAAAGACCGAACCGAAGACAGCCAGGGAAATCATCATGTAGACCGAACTTTCCTCCGCCCAGGGCATGGGAATGCCGAGCAGATTGCGCAGCAGCACCTGCATGCCCACGATCACGAGCATGCCCGCCAGCATGAGGATGCAGTACCAACGGCAGATGCGGTGGATGCCTCTCCGGAATTTCCGCAGGATGGGGGTGATCATGACGTTCCCTCCTGTTTTCCGGAGCCTCCCCTCGCGGAGGGAAGGCTCCATCCTGTCTGACGAGCGTCAGGAGCAAAAGAGCTGTGCCGCTAATATCCCAGTTTCTTTTCCGCCTTGGCTGTCTCCTCCAGCACCCGGTCCACCAGGGCCGGATCCACGCTTTCCTTGAGCACTCTGAGCACGGGCTCACGCGTGGCGGTCTCGAACCGGGCCTTCTCCTCCGCCGTGGGCGCATAGACCTGCATGCCTTTGCTCCGGAGGTAAGCAAGGTCGATGCTTTCATTGACCCGGCTCAGATAACGGGTCACCTGGGCCGCTATCCTGCCGGAGCGCAAAATGTCCTGACGATATTCGGACGGCAGGCTCTGAAACCATTTCTCATTCACAAAGATGGCGACCACGCTGTACAGATGCCCGTCCAGAGTCAGGTACTTCTGCACTTCGTCCAGGCGGGCGATGCGGATATTGGCGATGGGATTTTCCTGGCCGTCGGCCACGGCGGTCTGCAGGGCGGTGTACAGTTCGCTCCAGGAAACCGGCGTGGGGCTCGCGCCCAGGGCCTTGACCATCTCCAGATGGGCGGGCACGGGCATGGTGCGGATCTTCATTCCCCGCATGTCGGCCGGACTTTTGATCATCCGCTTGCTGTCCGTGAAATGCCGGAAGCCGCCGTCCTCGCCCCAGGCCAGCGGCCGGATGCCCGCCTTTTTCGCCATGTCCTCTTTGAGCCAGTCGCCCAGCGGGCCGTCCAGCACCTCATAGGCGATGTCCGGTTCCTTGAACAGATAGGGAATGGAAAGAACCGCAATGTCCGGATAGAAGGGGGCCAGCCCGCCTTCGGAAATGGATACCGCCTGAATCACGCCCCGGGTGAGCTGCTCCAGCATGGCCTTCTGTGTGCCCAGAGTACCGTTGGGATAAATGCTGACCTTGACGTGGCCGCCGGTTCGGCGCTCCACTTCATTTTTAAAAACCACCAGAGGGGAATGGAGGTGGGAATAATCCTTTTCGGGATTGGAGTGCGCCAATTTCATTTCGTAGTCCGCGGCCGGCGCGGACGCAACGGCGCCGAAGCACAATCCCCCGGCCAGAAGCGCGGCAAGAAGAAAACGGATGGTTCTTGTGGCGTTCATAACGGCTCCCTTGGTGTTTGAAGATGCTGCTGACTGAAGTTTGTTGCCCTGCCGACTGTATCCTTGTTTGTGTTGCGCCGATGCGCGTTCAAATCCGCGTGAAGCCGGGGCTCTGCGCCGCAAGCGCACTGTGGCGGCGCGATGGCAAAAGAGCCGGTTTAGAAACACGTCCTAGACCGACAGCCAGCGCCGCACCTCTTCCTCTCCGATCATAGCGGCCGCCGCGCCCAGGGATTCCTCAATACGCATAAGGGTATTCTGCTGCCGGGTGCGTTCGCCGGTCTGAGGCGCGCCCACCTTCATCAGCCGCGCGCTCACGGCCATGCCCAGCTCCGCCGTGGGGTCTCCCGGCGAAGTGGCGGCGCGTAGCGAGGGAATGACCTCCATGCCCTGCGCCATGGCATAGCGTGCCGCGTCCAAAGCTTCGGTCACCGTGCCGATCATATTCGGCTTGAAAATCATGGCCCCGGCGCTGTTCAGGGCCGCTCCCCGCCGCAGCCGCTCAATATTGGTCACAAAGAGGTCGTCCCCGCAGATCAGGGTCGCCACTTTGGCGTTGAGACGGGCGAAGCCCTCAAAATCGTCCTCGTGCAGAGGGTCCTCAAGCATGAAAATGGGATAGTCGCGCACCAGCGCCGCGAAATAATCCACCATCTCCTCCGGGCTGAGCCGTCCGAAGGACATGGCGTAAACATTGGCCTCGCGGTCGAAAAGATGGCTGGTGGCGCAGTCCAGGCTGAGCACGAACCTGCCGCCGTAGCCCGCGTCCTCCACGGCGGCCAGCAGGGTGTCCAGCACGGCCCTGGGATCCGCCGCCGGAGCGCCGATGCCGCCCAGATGGCCCGGCCGGTAGGCGTCGGCCCCATGCCGCTTTCTGATGACTTCGGGCAGGCGCAGGGAAACTTCCACTCCCATGCGCATGGCCTCAGCGAAATTCGGCGCGCCCAGAGGCACGGCGTGGAATTCCTGAAAATCCGCCGGTCCGGCGGAATACGGGCCGCCGTTGATCAGGTTGAGCAAAGGCAGCGGCAGCGCATGGCAGAGAGCGCCGCCAAGATGTTTGTACAACGGCAGATCCATCTGCCGGGCTCCCAGCTTGGCCACGGCCAGCGAAACGCTGCACAGCGTGTTGCCGCCCAGAGCGGATTTGTCCGGCGTGCCGTCCAGTGCAATGAGCGCCGCGTCCACGCCCCGCTGATCACGGCTGTCCATGCCCTTGAGAAGAGGCAAAATGCGTTCGCGCACCAGGCGCATGGGTGTGCGCACGCCCATGCCGCCGTAGCGCGCTCCGCCATCGCGGAGAATGGCCGCCTCGTGGCTGCCCGCCGAGATGCCGAAGGAGGCCGACGCCCGGCCGCAGCGGCCGTCTGCGCTGACAACATCTACTTCCAGCACAGGACAGCCCTTGTTGTTGAGAACTTCTCTGGCGAGGATGTCGCTGATGCGCCACTGGTCCATTACCGTCCCCCTTTGCCCGCAAGGGCGCTGAAAAGCCCTCCGCTCAGCGGATATAGATGATGTTCAGATCGCAGAGATTCGTGCCCGTGTTGCCCGTTACCAGGTGGTCGCCCAAAGCCGTGAGGGCCGGGCAGCAGTCATGCCGGTCCAGCGCGTTCAGGATGTCGATGCCCGCCTCCCTGGCGCGCCTGACCGTCGTGCAGTCGGTCAGCCCACCGGCCAAGCCGGTGGGGCCGTCCGTGCCCTCGGTCTCAATGGCGGCGATGCCGATGCCCCGCAGATCCCCGACCTGCTGGGCGAAGGCCAGGGCCAGCTCCTGCGAGGGTCCTCCGCTGCCCGCCTCTCCCTCCAGGCGCACCGTGGTTTCTCCGGCGGCGATCAGGATGCAGGGCGGCGCCACGGGACGCTGGCGGCAACGTACCTCCCGCGCCAGCGCGCCGAGAAAAAGCCCGGCCTGCCGGGAATCCCCTTCCAGAAACGAGGTGAGCACCGTGGCCACGAGGCCTTCCCGCTCCGCCGCCGCCACAGCCGCCACACAAGCGTCCTCCAACCCCTGGATCACAAAAGTGTGGACGCGCGGCAGCCCGGCCTTGGGCGTTTCCGGCAGGGAGGACCCGCGCCGCAGGTGCGCGACGACCGACGCCGGAGCGCGCTCCAAGAGGTGGTAGCGCTCCAGTACGGCCCAGGCATCGCCGAATGTGGTGGGATCAATGCCGATCTGTGTGCCGGTATAGGCCACCGGCACCCGGGGCGTGCCCACCGCCTCGTCGCCCACCCGGTCCGAAAGCACGAGATTGATCATTTCCGCACCCACGGCCGCCACCCGCTGGGCCAGACGGCCGCCGTTGACCGCCGAGACGTGCCGCCGCACGGTGTTGATCTCCAAAATTTTCGCCCCGGCGGTGAGCAGTTGCCGGGTCAGGCGGCTCTCTTCCTCAACCGGAATGCCGTCCGCCGGGCAGTTCATCAGGGCGGAGCTGCCGCCGCTTATCAGGGAAAGGATCAGGTCTTCCGGAGTACAGGCGTCGAGCAGTTCAAGAATGCGCCGGGTGGCCTTCCAGCCCGCCTCGTTGGGATAGGGGTGCCCGCCCAGCGTCAGCTCAATGTGACGAAGTTCATCGCCCGGCTCCAGTTGCTTGACGATGACGATGCCGCGCGCAATACGCTCTCCCAGAATCTTTTCCAGCGCGCGGGCCATATGGTTGCCCGCCTTGCCCGCGCCGATGACGAAAATCCGCTTGTACTTCGCGAGATCCCAGGTTCTGTCGCCCACATGCAGGCAATTCCCCTCCAGGCAGACCAGGGAGGCGATCCGGCTTTCAGCGTTGAGCATAGTCAACGCGTTGTTGGCGATGTGCAGCAGAACGGTTCTCACGGCGGGGTCGCCGGTGTTCAGCAGTTCCTGGCTATTTTTGATGGGAAGCATGGCCCCTCCGTTTCAGCGTGTGACGCCCCGGCTTATGGCCGCGGCTTGGGACTCGGCTTGATTTGAGAACTATCGGGCATATTGTATTTTGTCAACAATATTCAATATACAAATTGCTCGCAGTCGAAAAAAAACAGCCCGCCTCCCAAGGGAGACGGGCCGCGCAAAGCAGCGTTCGGCGATGTTTTTCGCGTAATGAATTCAGAATGTTATGGCATCAAAACTGAGTACACAGGTTCCGGAATGAGCGCACGGGAAAGCCGTAAAAAACGGAAGAGAAAAATCACATGCCACGGGTTCGCAAGAAGGACGCCGCTTACCCGGCCAGTTTCATCCAGCGGTCCCAGGAGACGGAACCGTCACGGCCGTAGCGGCGCACCGTCCGGATCATGCCGCCCTCCGGGTCCTCGTAGTGTGCTTCCCGCCGGGCTATGCCGTTGAAGCCTTCCCGATGTCCATCGGCATAGACCACCGTGGCCGCAGGTCCGGCGGCGTTTTCCGACTCCGCATCCATCACGAGACGGTAGCGGTTGATGGCGGCAAGCAGCGCCTTATCGACGCCGCCCATCTGCGCCTCCGGCCTGTTTTCGGCAACCGGGGCGTCGGCGTTGTCGACGGCGTCTTCGGAGCCGGGCGACTTTCGGCCGTCGGAAGTCGCAACATGCCGGGAAGTTTCGCCATTGTTGATGACTATCGTGCTTTCGCCCGAAGCCGCGATGACAGTGTTCCGCGCGATCTCGCCGGTTTGCGTGGGCCTTGTCCGCAGGGCATGCTCTTCGGCCGTCTGCCAGGTTCTGGCCTGATCGCTCACGCCATTGCGCCCCATGCTGATGGTGTTGCCGCCTTCACCGGCGCTCACCGTATTATTGACGCCGGTGGCAAGGTCCACCACATCGCCTTCGCCGTCGCCCGTGTCAAAGGAAGTGCCGTTGGCATAGTCGGCTCTCAGCGTATCCTTGCCGCCTCCGCCAAGAATGACGGTTTGGGAAAAGACGCCGTCGGCATTGTCGTCTCCCTCGCCAAGATCAAAGACGCCTCCCCAGACCACGCCGTGCAGGCTGTCACGCCCCGCGCCCGCAGTGACGTCGGAATTGACGAAGTCGGCTTCGGCGACCAGGGTGCGCATCAGGTTCATGCCCAAATCGCCGAAGGAGTTGTCTCCGTCGCCGCCGTCAATGCTGCTGTTGATGAAACGGCCGTTGAAAAGGTCGTCGCCGTCGCCGCCCTGTATGATGCAGGCGTTCAGAAACATGCCGCTCATGGTGTTGCCGCGCCCGGTGGAACCCGTGATGGCCGAAGCGGAAAAATAACCGCTGAAGACGCCGTTGCCGTCCTCAAGATTAACGTCCGCCTCTTCGAACACGCCGGAAAAAGACGAAAGCCCGGTCAGCTTGGAAAACGACGCGCCCTTGAAATAGCCGCCGAACGTCACCCTGCCCGTGGTGTCGGTGAACGTGCCGCCATTGTACTCACCCAGATACGTGACACTGTCGCCGCCGGAGTACGTGCCCGCGGCGCTGGACAGATTATAGACCACAGTCCCCTGCCCGGCCTGCACATCACAGTTGGACACCCGGAAGAGCAGTTCGTTTTCACCTCCGGCCTTGAGGACTCCTCCGGTCATGGCCGCGCGGCCGGTCAGAATCTGCGGCTCGCCGTCCGCGTTCCAGACCACTCTGGCGTCTTCTTTGATCTCGGCGGCGACAAAATCCTCGAACTTGCCCGTCTCCTGATTTCGTTTGGAGATGGTCAGGATGCCGTCGGCAAAGTCGGCGCGATAGTCTCCGTTTCTGTAGAGGGCGGCGTCGTCCGAAACCTTGCCGTCACTGAGATCCTGATCGCTTATGGAGCGGAACTGTCTGACGTTTTTTCCGCTTCGCGCGGCCTCTCTGACCTTGTTGAAAAGATCGCCGGACTTCAGTTCGACATCGTCGCCCTTGCCGACAATCACGTTGTCCGGAGCCCCGCGCGCGAAACCGGTGGCGGTCAGCGCGCCCACATCCCGCCCCACCCTGATTCCGCCGGAATCAGGGTGCCACAGAGAGCCAAAACTGTTGGCGGTCAGGAGGCGGCTTATAAGACTCATACAACATTTATCGGCCGCTTGCGATAAAACATGAGGGCATTTCAACTTTTCTTGAAATGCCCTCATCTTGTTATTTCCGCGGCCGGTTCCGTCAGTTCCGCCGGTTCTGCGGAGGCTATGAAGTGATCTTGAAAAAACGCAGCCGCAGGGCGTTGGTCACCACGGATACCGAGGACAGGGCCATGGCCGTGCCCGCCAGCATGGGCGAGAGCATGGGGCCGCCGAAAACGTGCAGCAGACCGGCGGCCACGGGCAGGCCCAGGATGTTGTAGCCGAAGGCCCAGCCCAGATTTTCGCGGATGTTGCGCATGGTGGCGCGCGACAGCGCAAGGGCGGTGAGCACGGCTTCCATGCCGCCGCGCATCAGCACGATGTCCCCGGCTTCAGCGCTGACGTCCACGCCCGTGCCCACGGCCATGCCCACATCGGCCAGGGCCAGGGCCGGAGCGTCGTTGATGCCGTCGCCCACCATGCCCACCACCTGGCCTTCGCCCTGAAGACGACGCACATAATCGGCCTTTTCAGCGGGCAGCAGTCCGGCGGCCACCTCGTCCACCCCGGCCTGACGGGCCACGGCGCGGGCCGTGCGTTCGTTGTCGCCGGTGAGCATGACCACCCGCACGCCCATGGCGTGCAGGCGGGCCACCACCGCCGGGGATTCCGGCCGCAGGGCGTCGGCCAGAGCCAGAATACCGGCCAGGCGCGCCGCGCCCGCCGCGCCCACGGAGAGCAGCAGCGGAGTCTGCCCGGCCTCGGCCAGGGCCGCCAGTTGCGCGTCAACCGCCCCGGAGGCCTCCAGACCGCGTTCCCTCATAAATGCCCGGTTGCCCACGGCCACCACATAGTTCTGATTGTTCAGCAACACCGTACCGGCAATGCCCAGCCCCGGCGAAACCTCCACATCCTCCACCGGACAGGACGGGCAGTTGCGCTCGCGCCCTGCGTTTATCAGGGCCAGCGCCAGAGGATGCTCGGAACGGGCCTCCAGAGCCGCCGCCAGCGTCAGCAGGGCCGTTTCATCCAGTCCGTCCACAGTCCTATCCGTGGCTGAACCCTCTGCGTCCAGCACCGAAATGCCGGTGAGCACAGGCTTGCCCGTGGTCAGGGTGCCGGTTTTGTCCACGGCCAGGGTGGTGAGCCGCCCGGCCTGCTCCAGGGCCGCGCCGTTCTTGATCAGCACGCCCAGTTGCGCGCCCCGGCCCGTGCCCACC
The DNA here is from genome assembly GCF_009696265.1 of Desulfovibrio porci. Classification (NCBI taxonomy): domain Bacteria; kingdom Pseudomonadati; phylum Thermodesulfobacteriota; class Desulfovibrionia; order Desulfovibrionales; family Desulfovibrionaceae; genus Desulfovibrio; species Desulfovibrio porci. Next base: position 47,608 of record NZ_VUMH01000009.1, on the reverse strand, counting down.
ATGATGGACATGGGCGTGGCCAGGCCCATGGCGCAGGGGCAGGCCATGACCAGCACGGCCACGAACACGGACAGCGGCGTGCTGATGGGTTCGGCGCTGAAGACCAGCCAGGCCAGGGCCGCCAGCAGGGCGAAGAGCATGACCGCAGGCACGAAATAAAAACTCACCCGGTCGGCCAGACGGGCGATGGGAGCCTTGCTGCCCTGGGCCTCGCGCACCAGACGGATGATCCGCGCCAGCCGCGTGTCCCGGCCCACGGCTTCCGCGCGCATGGTCAGGGAACCCTCGCCGTTGACGCTGCCCGCTACCAGCTTGTCCTCCGGTCCCACGGGCACGGGTATGGATTCCCCGGTCAGCAGGGAAAGATCCACGGCGCTCTTGCCGGTCAGCACCACGCCGTCCACGGGCACGCGGCTGCCGGGCCGGATCAGCAGGCGGTCGCCCGCGCGCAGGGCTGCGACCGGCACTTCCTCGGGCGGCGCGGCCTCGTCCTCACGGTCCAGGCGCAGAGCCGTCTCCGGCGCGAGGCTCATCAGCGCGCCCATGGCGTCACCGGCCTTGCGCTTGGCCGTGGCTTCCAGGAATTGCCCCAGTTCGATCATGGTCAGCAGCACGGCGCAGGATTCATAATAGAGATTCATGGCCCGCATGACCGGGTCGAAGCCCAGCACGCCCAGCACGGTGTTGCCCAGGCTGTACAGAAAGGCCGCGCCCGTGCCCACGGCCACCAGGCTGTCCATGGTCGGGGATTTGTGCAGCAGGGCCGCCGCGCCCTCAAGGTAAAAATGCCGCCCCAGCCAGACCACCGGCAGGGTCAGCAACAGTTGCAGCAGCATGAAGATCCGGGGCGCGCTGTGCGGTTCCAGCCAGGAGGGCAGGCTGAGCCCCATCATATGCCCCATGGAGACGACCAGCAGCGGCACGGAAAAACCGATCATGGGCCAGAGGCGGCCCAAGCGCTGCCGCCGGTCCTCCAGGGCTTTGGCCCTGGCGGTCTCGTACTGGGTCGCGGCGTCCACGTCCGCCGCCGGTGTGGCCGAAAAGCCCAGAGCGGCCACCCGCTCCATGACCGCCTTGCGCACCGCTTCCTCCTCGCCGGGCTTGACCCAGATCTTGGCCGTGGCCGTGGGCAGGTTCACGCTGATCTTGTCCACGCCGTCCATCCGGCCCACCACGCGCTCGATGCGCGAGGAGCAGGCGGCACAGTGCATACCGCCGATATCAAAACGCAGGGGGCAGGCCTCCCCGTCGTTGTTTGTCTCTTTTTCCGCAGTCATTGCCGCGCCTCCGCTTGTTTTTTCAACGGGCCCGGCGTAATCTGGGCACGTTGAAAATGAAAACCAAATTATTCTGGAGGATAATATGAAAACATTAAAAGTCAACGGCATGCATTGCGGCCATTGCAAGGCCGCCGTGGAAGAAGCCGCCGCCAAGGTGTCCGGCGTGAACAAGCCTGAAGTGGATCTGGCCGCGAGGGAACTGCGCTATGAGGAAACCGGCCCCGTGGACCTGAACGCGCTGAAGTCCGCCATCCGTGATATCGGTTTCGACCCGGAATAGGCACGTGACCGCGCCGGGAGCGAGGCAGACGCAGCTAATTTCAGTTTTGCCAGTCTGTTATTTGTCGTGATTATCCGTCAAAACCAGCCTTTCCGGCGCTGGCGGCGTCATCTGGCGCTTTTTGCTGCTCACGTACTTGAGTACATCTCTGCTCTCGATGCCCGTAAGCTCGCTACGCTCGTCAACGGGCACGGCCCTTTGGACCGCCTTCCGGTCGGTTTCCGCGCAAAAAACGCCAGATGACGCCGCCAGCGCCAAAAAATCTTGCTTCAGCCGTTGCGACGCAGGAGCTTTAGCCGTAGGCGAGCTTGTGAGCCGTACGGATAAAGACAGCACTGCCAGCTACGGCTGAAGACAGCAATGAGTTACACGAAATTGTGTCCAGGGAAGTCACTGTCGCTATCCGTAACGATGCTGTCTTGTTCCGTAATACGGCTTCGCCGTGAACGGCTCAAGCAAGCCGACGGCGCGGCAACGGCTAGCGCATTTTTTAGGATTCTCCCGGCACCAGCCATCCGCCTGCGCTTCGCTCCGGCGGAGCAAAAGCGGCTTTGCCCCTTTTTGTCCGCTACTGAGCTATCTAGTCAATAAATAAAGATTTTTTAGATGAGTCTGCCCTGCGCTCCGCCCCGCTTATCCTTGCCGTTTGGCGCCAAATGGCGTACCTTCCTCCTGCCATTTACAGCAGGAACAGGCAATGAATACAAAGCCATGCATCATGTCCGCCCCCGGCGCGGGGCCGTTTTTTCACGACCGCCACGGCCTGTTGCCGCGCTTGGCGGCATGTCTGCCGCTGTTCTGCGCCTTCCTCTGGCTCTGCACGCCCGCGTCGGCGCGCGGCGAGGAAGCCTTCTCCCTGGATTTCACCACCATCCGCCTGGGCGACGCGACGCGCGCCGTGCTGGTGGTGGGCGGCATCCAGGGCGACGAGCCAGGTGGTTTTTCCGCCGCCACCCTGCTGGCCACCCGCTATGAAATCCAGGAAGGGACCGTCTGGGTAGTGCCCAACCTCAACTTTCCCAGCATCATCAAGCGCTCGCGCGGCCTGCACGGGGACATGAACCGTAAATTCGCCCGTCTGGACGAAAACGATCCGGAATTTCCCACTGTGCGCCGCATCCAGGAGCTGATCGGCCATCCGGATGTGGCCCTGGTGCTCAATCTGCACGACGGCAGCGGCTACTACCGCGAAAAATATCAGAATTATCTTTGCAATCCCGCCCGCTGGGGCCAGTCGGTGATCATCGACCAGGACAGCCTGCCCCCCGGCGTGTTCATGGGCGCGCTGGCCGAAGAGGCGGCCCTGGTGGCGGAAGAGGTCAACCGCCGCCTGATCAAGCCCCTGCACGCCCTGCACGTTCACAATACGAACACCGCCGCCGGGGACAAGGAAATGGAAAAAAGCCTGTCCTACTACGCGGTACGCCAGGGCAAGGCGGCTTTCGGTCTGGAGGCCAGCAAGGAATTTCCGGTGGAACTGCGGGCCTATTACCATCTGAACATGGTGGAGGCCTTTCTGCGCCAGGCGGGCGTGCGCTTCAGACGCGACTTCGCCCTGACGCCCCAGGGCGTGGGCGAGGCCCTGCGGGACAATCTGGGAGTATCCTTTGCCGAAAACCGCATTTTTCTGCCCCTGGAAAACGTGCGCCCCTCCATCAAATATCTGCCGCTGCCCAAGGGCAGCCCGGCCAGAGCCGTGACCACCAAGCCCATCATGGCGGTACTGCCCTGCCAGGGCCGCGACGACCGGCTCTGCATCCACTACGGCAACCGCACCATCACCCTGATCAGCCCCGACTGGCGCGAAATGGACAACAGCCTGGACGCCGTGCGCGTCACCGTGGACGGACGCGACGAAACCGTGCCCTTCGGCCGGGTGCTGGACGTGGAAGAAACGGCGCGCGTACATCCGCAGAAAGGCTTCCGGGTCAACGCCATCGGCTTTGACAGCGGCCGCCGCGACGAAAGCGGCCTGCCCCTGCGCCTCAAGGATTTTGCGCCGCGCTTCTCCGTGGACCGCCGGGGCACGCTCTTCCGGGTGGAAGTGTACAAAAACCAGAATTTCGCCGGCATGTTCCTGCTGCGCTTCGGCGCCAAAAACGCCCGCATGGCCGTGACCCGCCCCATTCTGCCCGACCGGCCCGGCCCGGAATCAAAACTGGGATTCTGAAATCATGTCCGGCGCGCTTTCCACCACAACGCCCGTCAGCGTGGCAGGCGGCGGCAGCTGGGGCACCGCCCTGGCCCATCTGCTGGCCGCGCGGGGCCTGCCCGTGACCCTCTGGCTGCGGGACGCGGACGTGGCCCGCTCCGTCAACGAAGACCACGAAAACCCGCGCTACCTGCCCGGCTTCACGCTGGACGCCCGCCTGACGGCCAGTACGGACCCGGCCGTCCTTGACCGCGACTGGCTGGTGCTGGCCGTGCCCAGCCAGCAATTGCGGAGCTGGCTGACCGCGCACAAAAAACATTTCCGGCCCGGTCTGGTGCTGGTCAACGCGGCCAAGGGCCTGGAAACCGGCAGCCTGTCTACCTGCGGCGCGGTGGCCGCCGAGGCCCTGGCCGGTCTTGAACCGCGCTATACGGCGCTCTCCGGGCCGTCCTTCGCGGCGGAAGTCTTGCAGGGCCTGCCCACGGCCGTGGTGCTGGCCGCGCACGACGAAGCCCTGGGCCGCACCTTGCGGGAACTGTTCTCCGGCCCGGCCTTCCGCTGCTATTCCAGCACGGACGTCATCGGCGTGGAGATGGGCGGCGCGCTCAAGAACGTCATGGCCATCGCCGCCGGGGTCTGTGACGGCCTGGGTCTGGGGCACAACAGCCGGGCCGCCCTGGTCACGCGGGGCCTGGCCGAGATGAGCCGCCTGGGTGCGGCCTGCGGGGCCCGCCAGAGCACCTTCATGGGCCTGTCCGGTCTGGGCGACCTCACCCTGACCTGCACCGGCGACCTGTCGCGCAACCGGCAGGTGGGCCTGCGGCTGGGCCGCGGCGAAAATCTGGAAAACATCACCCGTAGCCTGGGCATGGTGGCCGAAGGCGTCAAAACCACGGCCGCCGTGCATGCGCTGGCCCTGCGGTTGGGCATTGAGGCGCCCATCACCGCCGCCATGCATTGCGTCCTTTACGAGGGTCAGCCCCCGCATGAAGCGCTCAGAACCCTGATGAGCCGCGACCTGCGCGAGGAATAAAGAGCCCTGCCGCGCTGTGAAAAAAAAGATTTTCAGGCTTGCGCCTGAACGTAAAGTAGGGTATTGACTGACTACTCAGCTAGGGATTTTTTTCACGAATGCCGCCGACTTCCGCCTCTGGCGAAGGTCCGCGCCGTGCAAAAAATTCCATCCGCCGTGGCGGCGCATATCGGCCCGGACCGCAATGCCGGATACGGTGGATGCGATCCGGATGATCCATAAATCACGGGGCGTCTATGACATCACCACTGTTCATGGCCGGCGGCTCCTGGCTGCCGCTGCTGCTCGGCGCGATTCTGCTGCTGTTCGCCACGGTCAAGGCCGTACGGGAACGCAAGGATCCGCGCCGCCTGATCCTCTGGGGCGCGCTGCACGACGCGGGCATCGCCTGCATGGCATTGACCGCGCAGACAGCCGTGGGCCTGACCGGCCTGTGGCTGTTCGTCATCTTCCAGATTTCGGCCAGGCTGCTGGCGCTGGTCGCGCTGGCGCGCCTCGCGCCCGCGCACGGGGCCACGTCCTTTGACGCGCCCGCCGTCACCCTGGACGAACTGAGCGGCGCGGGGCGGCGGCAGCCGTGGGCCGGAGCGCTCTTCGGCCTGGGACTGCTGGCCGCCGTGGGCGGTTCGCCCTTTCTTCTGCCTGAAGCCCGCGCGCTCATCGTTCAGGCCCTGCTGGAATCCGCCCCGTCCGGCGGCATGCTCTGCCTGCTGCTGATGGCCGCGGCCACCACGGTCTTCATCTGGCTGTATGTGGACGCCGTGCGCCGCGTGTCGCTGGAAGCCCCCTATGATGCGGAAGACGAAGCCCCGGCGACGCGCTCCGCGTTCGGCGGCCTGTCGCTTCCGTTGTTGGGTCTGGGCCTGCTGACGGCGGCCCTGGGCCTGCTGCGCGGCCCCCTGACCGACGCCGTGGGCGGGCACTTCGGCCTGACGGTCATGCACGTGCCCGTGCATCCGGCCTACTGGTGTTTCTACGTCGGCGCGTTCATCGCCGGTCTGGCCTTTTTGCTGCGCCTGCGCGCGGCCCCGCTGATCGCCGCCCTGTTCTCGGCTCTGGCCTTCGCGGCGGTCTGCGTCGTCCCCGCCCCGCCCCTGGCCCGGCTCTTCCTGGTGATGATCGCCCTGGTGGCCCTGGTGGTCAGCGTCTACTCCCTGGGCTACATCCACGACAACCGCAAGGGCTGGTACTGGTTTTTCCTGCTGCTGACCTTCGCCTCCCTGACGGGCATCGTCTCCACGCCGGACACGGCGGCCATGTATGGCTACTGGGAGCTGATGACCTTCGCCTCCTACTTCCTGGTGGTTCACGAAGGACGGCGCACGGCCTATGAGGCCGGTCTCAAATATTACGTGATGTGCGCGGGCGGCGCGCTGTTCATGCTGCCCGGCCTGTTCATTCTCGGCGTCTTTTCCGCCTCGCCGCTGGCCGCCTTCCACTTCCCGCTCTGGTTCCAGACGGCCCTGGTGCTCTGCCTGGCGGGCTTCGGCGTCAAAGCTGGTCTGGTGCCCCTGCACTCCTGGCTGCCCGACGCCCACCCCGCCGCGCCGTCCTCGGTGTCAGCGCCCTTGTCCGGCATCATCACCAAAATGGGCGTGTTCGGCATCGTCAGCGTGATCATCATGGGCGTGGGCCAGGCCGCCGGTGAAATGCGCGGCCTGTTCGGCCTGTCCTGGTTCGGGGCGGGCCTCACCGCCATGGGCGTGGCCACCCTGATCTACGGCGAACTCATGGCTCTGCGCCAGGAAGACATCAAACGCATGCTGGCCTACTCCACCCTGGGGCAGATCGGCGAAATCGCGCTGGTGCTGGGCCTGGGCACCTGGCTGGCCACGGCCGGAGCGCTCTGGCACATGTTCAATCACGCCGTGATGAAAGACCTGCTCTTTTTGGGCGCGGGCGCGCTGATCATGCGCGCGGGCAGCCGCAACCTCGCCGACCTGCGCGGCCTGGGACGCCATATGCCCTGGACCGTGGCCTGTATGGCCGTGGGCCTGGTGAGCATCATGGGCCTGCCGCCCTTCGGCGCGTTCTACAGCAAATTCCTGATGATTCAGGCCGCCGTGGACGCCGGTCAGATCTGGCTGGCGGCCCTGATCCTGGCGGCCTCCCTGGTGGGGGCCGTGTACTACACCCGCATTCTGAAAACCCTGATCTTCGAGAAGCGGCCGGACCATCTGCCCCAGGTGGAAGAGGCCCCCTTCAGCATGCGCCTGAGCCTGCTGGTTCTGGCGGCCGTCAGCCTGCTGCTGGGCCTGTTCCCGCAGGCGGTCATGCCGCTGGTGCTGCCCGTGGCCTCACTCTGCTACCCGCCCGCCATGGACGTTCCGCAGATCATCGCGGCCATGAACGTCTCCTGGCCGGTCTACGTGGTGCTGCCGGTCTTCGGCGCGGTGCTTCCGGCCCTGTTCGCGGACTGGCGCAAGATGGCCGGCTGGACCAGCGTGGGCGTGCTGCTGCTGACGGCCCTGCTGGTGCTGTTCTTCGGGCGAGATCTGGACACGCTCTCCTTCTGCTTCGCCCTGATCGTGCCCCTGCTGGGCGCGGTGAACATGGCCTATGCCGTGGGCTACATGGAGCACAGTCACAGCCAGTGGCGCTTTTACTGCGCCTTCACCTGCATGTGCGGCGGCCTCATCGGCATGGCGGCCAGCCAGTACCTGCTGAGCTTCTTCCTGTTCTGGGAAATCATGAGTTCCTGGAGCCTGTACATGGCCATCGCCCATGAGGGGGACAAGGCCTCGTTGCGCGAGGCCTTCAAGTACTTCCTCTTCAATCTGCTGGGCGCGAGCTTCCTCTTTGTGGGCCTCTGCGTGCTGGGACCCTTCACGCCCTTCAACGCCGGGCTGCTGGCCGGGCTTGCCCCTGACCTGGCCCCCGGCGCGGCCTGGCTGGGCATGGCCCTGCTGGCCGTGGGCTTTGTGATGAAGGCCGCCCAGCTGCCCTTCCGCATTGACTGGCAGATGCACCCGGCCCTGGCCCCCACGCCGGTGTCCGGCTACATATCCTCGGTGCTGCTGAAGAGCGCCGTCATCGGCCTGATCAAGCTCTTCATGCTGCTGGGCGGCGGTTTTGCCCTGGCGGGCATTCTGGGCGGCTTCGAGCAAAGCCTGATCAGCACCGTGGTCATGTGGATCGGCGGCATCACCATCATCATGGCCGCCGTGCAGGCCCTGCGGGCCAACGGCGTCAAGCTGATCTTCATCTACTCCACCGTGAGCCAACTGGGCTACATGGTGCTGGCCGTGGCCGCGGGCGGCGCCTTGGGCTATGCGGGCGGCATGCTGCACCTGATCAACCACGTCTTCTTCAAAGACCTGCTCTTCCTGATCTGCGGGGCCGTGATGTTCGCCACGCACCGGGACAGCCTGGACGATCTGGGCGGCATCGGCCGCAAGATGCCCTTCACCCTCTGCATGTTCGCCATCGCGGGCCTGTCCGTGGTGGGCGTGCCGCCCACCAGCGGCTTCTCCTCCAAATGGCTGATCTACCACGCCCTGATGCAGGCCGGGCAGCCCTTCCTGGCCCTGCTTTCCCTGGTGGGCAGCGTGCTGACCCTGGCCTACATCGCCAAGTTCCTGCACGCGGCCTTTTTGGGCCAGCCCGCGCCGGACCTGGACGACGTGCATGAAGCCCCCAAGGTCATGCGCGTGCCCATGGGCATTCTGGCCGCCGGTTGCGTGCTGACGGGCGTATTCCCCGGCCTGGCGCTCCTGCCCATCAACGGCGTGCTGGGCGAATACGGGCTGGAGCCCCTCAATGTGGGACTTTCCGGCGTGCTTTCCGGGCCGGGCGCCTGGAACGCCACGGGCATGTTCGTGATGGCGGCCCTGGCCTTCCTGGCGGGCGCCTGGTTCGTGCGCCGCTTCACGCGCCTGCGTGAAATCGACGTGCATACCTGCGGCCTGCCGCCGGAAATCGCCACCAGCCGCATGACGCCCTCCAGCATCTACGGCGACCTGACGCGCCTGCTGGGCTGGCGCGCTTCCAAGGAGAACCGCTGATGAGCGACACCCTGCTTGCCATTCTGCACATGTGCATCTTTCCCGGCGGGGTCTTCGCCCTGGCCGTGGGATTCTTCTTCAAGGGCCTGGACCGGCGGGTGGAAGCCCGCCTCCAGCGCCGCGTGGGACCGCCGCTGATCCAGCCCTGGCTGGACATCGCCAAACTGCTGACCAAGGAAACCCTGATTCCGAAAACCGCCTGCCGTTCGGCCTTTCTGCTGGCTCCGGTCTTCGGCTTCACGGGCATGGCCGTATGCGCGGCCTTTATTCCGGTGCCGGGCGTGTTCAACGGCCTGTTCAACATGGGCGACCTGCTGGTGATCTTCTACCTGCTGCCCATTCCGGCCATGGCGCTGATGCTGGGAGGCTCGGCCTCCAGCTCGCCCTTCGGCGCGGTGGGTTTTTCGCGTGAAATGCTGCTCATGCTGGCCTATGAGACGCCGCTGCTGATGATTTTGCTGGCGGTGGCCATGCTGGTGGGCAAGGGCATTTCCGGCGGCGACTGGGGGGCGGAATTCTCCCTGCTCAAGATCGTGGCCTGGCAGCAGCACAGCGGCTCTCTGGGCTTCAACCCGGCCATGATCCCGGCCCTGCTGGCCTACCTGATCTTTCTGCCCGGCACCATGGGCGTGGCCCCCTTCGACATCCCGGAGGCGGAAACAGAAATCATCGAAGGCCCCCTGCTGGAGTACGGCGGACCGCTGCTGGCGCTGTTCCAGGTGACGGCGGCGCTGAAGACCTTCGTGGTTCTGGGCCTGGGGGTGGCGCTTTTCTTTCCCGGCACTATATCTGAATGGTGGCCGGTGAATCTGCTCTGGTTCGTACTCAAATGTCTGGGCCTGATGCTGGTTTCCCTGACCCTGGTCAAGTCGGCCACCGGGCGTTTCCGCATTGATCAGGCCTTCCGTTTTTATGTGACCGTGCCCACGGCGCTCGCGCTGTGCAGTCTGATCCTGGTCTGGGTGATGTAAGGAGGCCGCTGTGGCTTTGGACAACCTGCTCAAAAAACTTTCCGTGCGCTCGCCGTGGCTGTTCCGGATCAACGCCGGTTCCTGCAACGGTTGCGACGTGGAACTGGCCACCACGGCCTGTATTCCGCGCTACGACGTGGAGCGCCTGGGCTGTAAATACTGCGGCAGCCCACGGCACGCGGACATTGTGCTGATTACCGGCCCGCTGACCACCAGGGTGCGCGACCGCGTGCTCCGGGTCTGGCATGAGATCCCCGAGCCCAAGGTGACCGTGGCCGTGGGCATCTGCCCCATTTCCGGCGGCGTCTTCCGCGAGGGCTACTCCATTGAAGGGCCCATTGACCGTTATCTGCCGGTGGACGTCAACGTGCCCGGCTGCCCGCCGCGCCCCCAGGCCATTCTGGAAGGCGTAGTGCTGGCCCGCTCCATCTGGCTCAAAAAGCTGGGGCTGGAGGAATAAATGGCCGCGCTGTGGCACGCTTTGCGCACAGTCTGCGCGCGCCTGCGGGCGGCGCCGGCCGACAGCGGGCACACCTGCCTGCGTTGCGGCGTCTGTCACCATGTCTGCGGCCTGCTGGGGCGACACAAGCCCCGTAACGACGCCAAGGCTCTGGAGGAATAATATGGCGGGCTTTCTGAAAGTTCTGTTCCGCAATCTGCTGGAGGGCCCGAGCACCGATCCCTTCCCGCTGGGCGAAACCTTCACGCCGGCGCGCCTGCGCGGCCGGGCCAAAGTGGACCCCACCATCTGCATGGGCTGCGGCGTCTGCCGTCACGTCTGCGCGGCCGGGGCCATCAATATCACCCATCTGCCGGACGACAGCGGCTACACCATCACCATCTGGCAGAATTCCTGCTGCCTGTGCGCCTCCTGCCGACATTACTGCCCCACCGGGGCCATGAGCATCAGCGACGACTGGCACTCGGCCCATCCGGAAAAGGAAAAATTCGACCGTCTGGAGCAGCACACCATCAAGTATGAGCCCTGCGCCCACTGCGGCACGCTGATGCGGCCCATTCCGGCGCATCTGGCCCAACGACTCTACGCCAAGAATCCGGATATCGACCCGGAGTTGATCCGTCATCTCTGTCCCAAATGCCGCCAGATCGAGGACGCCAAGCGCAACGCCTGCCTGCTGCCTTCGCCTTCGGAGGAGAAGCCGGAAGAGCGCGTGACTTCAGCCACGCCCACCAAGGAATAAAAGACGAGCGGAAACCACAAAGGATACGCCATGCAAGACACAATCCGGGGCGACGCGCGGGTCATTGAGGACATTTCGCCCTTCTGCACCGAAAGCGACGCCATTCATCACAGTATCGACAGTTACGGCAACGCTTTCCACTGGTTCCGGCTGGACACGCCGCGCCATCTGCCGCAGGCCGCCGCCGCGCTGCACAAGGCGGGCGCCCGCCTGGCCATGGTCACGGCCTACAACCGCCGCCAGTTGAGCGAGCCCATGCAGGAAGTCTGCTACCACTTCGAGCTGAAAGGCATCATCTACAACCTCACGGTGACGCTCAACGGCGAATGGCCCACCGTGCCTTCCATCACTCCGCTGTTCGCCAATGCCGACTGGCACGAACGCGAAATGATGGAGCTGTACGACATTCAGGTCACGGACCACCCCAATCCACGCCGCCTCTTCCTGGACGAGGAGCTGGACGCGGGCATTCTCAACGAGGCCGTGCCCCTGTCCATCATGATGAACGGGGCCTGCACCACGGACCTCTGGGAACGCATTCTGAAAGACAAGGAGAAACGGCCATGAGCAGCACCTTCACCATGCCTCTGGGACCGGTGCATGTGGCCCTGGAGGAGCCGGTCTACTTCAATCTCACGGTGGAAGGCGAAACCGTGCGGCGCGTGGACCTGACCTCGGGCCATGTACACCGCGGCATGGAGGCCATGGCCACCCAGCGCAACCTGATCAAGAACACCACTCTTACCGAGCGGGTCTGTTCTCTCTGTTCCAACAGCCACTCCTTCACCTACTGCATGTCCGTGGAAAACGTGCTGGGCATCTCCATTCCCGAGCGGGCGCGCTACCTGCGGGTTCTGGCCGAGGAAATCAAGCGCGTGGCCTCGCATCTGTTCAATACCGCCATCCAGGCCCATATCATCGGCTTCAAGTCCCTGTTCATGCACGTCATGGAAGTGCGCGAAATGATGCAGGACGTGAAGGAAACCGTGTACGGCAACCGCATGAACCTGGCCTCCAACTGCATCGGCGGCGTCAAATGCGACGTGGACCGCGAAATGCTGGACTACATTCTGGGCATGATCGCCAAGGTGGAACCGGCGGTGGATGAAATCCGCGAAATTTACGCCACCAACAGCATGGTGCTGGCCCGCACCAACGGCATGGGCCTGCTGCCCAAGGCCGACGCGCTGCGCTTGGGTGTGGTGGGCCCGGTGGCACGCGGTTCCGGCGTGCATATCGATGTGCGCAAGGATTCCCCCTACGCCGCCTATCCCGAACTGGAATTCGAAAGTGTCGTCGCCGACGGCTGCGACATCCACGCCCGGACCATGGTGCGCCTGAACGAGATTTTTGAATCCTTCAAACTGATCCGTCAGTGCTGCCAGCGCGTGCCCGACGGCCCGGTGACCGCGCCCATGCGCCAGATCCGCACGGCCGAGGCCTGCGCCCGCACCGAAGCGCCGCGCGGCGAGGTGTTTTACTATATCCGCACCAATGGCACGGACATGCCCGCGCGGCTCAAGTGGCGCGTGCCCTCGTATATGAACTGGGAAGCCTTGGGCGTGATGATGCGCGACTGCAAGGTGGCGGATGTGGCGCTGATCACCAACAGCATTGATCCCTGCGTCTCGTGTACGGAGCGCTGACAGCGGGTCTTTTTCCTGTTGACTGCGTCAAACTGCGCGGCACGCCCGGTCACATAGACGGCTATGCTCCGCTTCGGCGCGCCGCTTGTTTTCCTTGCGGCGGAAAAAATCTCCACTGTCAGGAAAAAACGGTAAAGAGAAATACATGCATGAGGCCAGCCTGGTTCAGGGCCTGCTGGGCATGGCGCTGAAGGCCGTGGAAGAACACAACGCGGCGCATCCGGAAAACCGCGTCACGCGGATTCAGGAAATTGTCTGTGAGCTGGGGCTGATCGCCTGCGTGGAGGCCCGGACCCTGACCGCCTGCTTTGAACTTTTTGCCGAAGGCACAGTGGCCGAGGCCGCGACGCTCACGCTGAACACAGCTCCCCTGGCCTGCCGTTGCGAAAGCTGCGGCCACGCTTTCAGTCTGACGCAACGCCGCTTCGTCTGTCCGGCCTGCGGCGGCGAAAACATCCATTTCAGCGGAGGGCACGGGCTTACGCTCCAGTCCCTGCGCGTCGAATCCGAGGAAACGGACCATGATTGAACACATCCAGGTCGTACCCGACAAGTGCCGCGCCTGCCGCCGCTGTGAAGTGGCCTGCATCGCCGCTCACCACGGCATGTCCTTCAAGGAAGCCATGAAGCACCGCGACGTGCTGGTTTCGCGCGTGCAGGTAGTCAAGGCCGAGGGCTTCAAAACCACGGTGCGTTGCCATCAGTGCGATCCCGCGCCCTGCTGCAACGTCTGCCCCACCGGCGCGCTGCAGCAGGAGAAGGACGGCCGCATCACCATGCGCGTGCAGTTCTGCGTGGCCTGTAAAATGTGCATCGCGGTCTGCCCTTACGGCACCATTTCTCTGGACACCATCGGCATGCCCGACCTGAGCGGCGACGACGCGGAAACCATCGCCCAGCGGGCTCGCCGGGAAGTGGCCGTGCGTTGCGACATGTGCCGCGCCTGGCGCGAGGAGAACGGCAAAAAGATCACCGCCTGCATGGAGGCCTGCCCGGTACGCGCCCTGTCCATGGTGGAGCCGGACGGCACGGTGGTGGAAGCGCCGCAGCCCGAGAAAAAGCCTGTAGCGGAAGCCAAGGAAGCTCCCAAAGAAACCGCGCCGGAATAGGACGCCGCCTTGGCCGCCAGAACCGCGCTCAGGGCCGGAAATAAATCCTGTTGACAGGCAGGGGCGTTTTCCTTACCGGCTGAATCAGAAAGATGTGATGCTTGTCACGCTTCGTTTGACCGGCGTCAGCGCCGGATCAGGCGGAGTCGGAAATTCCGGCCCCATAGGGATTTTCCCTTATGCATAAGGGGAATCTGTAGGTTGTTTTCCAAAACCCTTGCCCGTTGTCTTGTTCTGACCTGTGCTCTCTCCATCTTCTGCGCGGGCGTTGCCTTTGCGGCTCCGCAGCAGGGCGCGGGGGAAAAAGCTCCAGCCGCTTCCAAAGCCAAGGCTCCGGCGCACAAGTCCGGCGCGGCTGTGAAAAAACCGGCCAAACGCGCTCCCAAGGCCGCCAAACCCGCGACCAGACATCCGGCGAAAGCGCCTGAAGGCGTCAACCAGAACAATCCCACTCTGACAAGTCGCCCCCGGCCCTCCGGAAAGGAAGGCCGGGGGCTTGTATTTTCACCCGCATCCGGCGTAAGGCGGACCGTCCGTCACCACCATGTCTGCGGGTAGCGCCGCCGCGCGCCCAGATTGTTGGTCAACAGGGCCAGCAGCAACATGCAGCAGGCTCCCGCGCCGCACGGCAACAGCACGTACCAGTAGCCCAGACGGTGAATGTCCGCCCCGCCGATGACCGCGATCAGCGCAGTCGCTCCGCCCGGAGGGTGCAGGGTTTTGGTGACGCGCATCAGCGCGATGGCGGTGGACACGGCCAGCGCCGCGGCCGCCGCTGGTTCCTGGCCCAGCAGCATCTGGCAGCTCACGCCCACCAGCGCCGAAAGCATATGGCCGCCCACCAGGTTGCGCGGCTGGGCCAGCGGGCTCTCGGGCGCGCCGAAGGCCAGCACGGCCGACGCGCCGAATGAACCGATGAGCAGCGGCAGATTCCATTCCTGAGCGCACAGCCGTTCCAGCCAGGCCAGACAGAGAATGGAAAGCGCGCTGCCCAGCCAGGCCCAGACCACATCATTCCAGACCACCCGCGCGCCGGACATTGTACCAATCCGCTCGCCGCCGCGCAGGCGGCTCCACACTATGCGTGCCATCCCGGCCATTTTTTTCTCCCAAAACATGTTACGCCCGAACTTGCCGTGCAGCGGCGGCTCGCGCCGCGCCTGTCCGACGGGGCCATCTCAACAGACGGATTGAAGGCTGAACTAAACCCGCGCCAGAGCCAAAAATACCGCATGCAGCGCGACCACCTGAGAGATGAAGGCGCTTTCCACCGCCGGGCCGTAGTGTTTTGTGCCATACAGACTGAAGGTGAGCGCCTTTTGCCGACAGGCTGACAAACAGTCGCGGCAGAGAGTGCATGTGGGGCCAGGCATGGCCCGGCTCAGATTTTCCTCGGTCATGGCCCCATAACGGCAAACCCGGACGCAGGCTTTGCACCGGGTGCACGCGTCCGTGCGCCAGACGCGCCAGGGTGACAGCCGCCCCAGCCAGCCCGCGACGAGTCCAAGGGGGCAGATGCCCAGGCAGTACGCGCCGAAGCCCATGCGGCGACTGACCAGGACGGCGCAGACCAACAGCAAGAGGCCCAGCAGCAGACCGCAGGCCAGCGCAATCACAGAAGGCAGTCCGGCCAGGCGCAGCGCAACGGGCGTCAGCAGGGTCAGGCCCAGCAGGCCCAGACGCAGACGGGGCAGCCAGACAGGTACGGGGCGCGGCCGCCCCCGGGCCGCCGTGCCCGCGTCCCAGACGCCGAAATAACAGAGCTGGCTGCACCAGGCCGCGCCCGCCAGCAGCACGGCAACGCCGAAGAGAATCAGCATGAAATACCCGCCGCCGCGATAAAGGGGCGCGGCCAGAATCAGGCCCGGCACCGGCAGATGCGGACTGCCGCTGAGTAGAAAACGGCTGTCCAGAACGAATCCCAGCAACAACTGGCCGAAAAAAACCAGAGAGAACAGTCGCCAGGTCCAGAGCCGGGTGGAGGGAGCCGTGCGCCGGTCGGCCAGACGGCCCGCCACCCAGGCCGCCCAGAGGCCGGGCAGAAAAACCTGGGCCGGCCCCCAACCCGGCGCGAAACGCTCCAGCACAAAGATGCCCGGCACAAGCGTCCAGACCACGGCCAGAATGCCGGAAGTCAGGATCAAGGCCGCCAGCTGCGTGCCCGCGCAATCCTGCCGGAGGGCGTAGCGCGCCCGCGCCCGCCCGCTCAGCAGCGGCAGGGCGGCCAGGGCGGTGAACAGGGCCACGCCCAAAAGAATGGCGGCCAGCCGGTGCCAGGGCTGCTCCATGAATTGGCGCAGCTGGACGAATTGCCCGGCGGTCCAGATCCAGCGGGCCGCCAGCAGCGGCAGGACCAGCAGCAGGAACTGGCGCACCCAGGCCCCGCGCGTCCAGGCCAGCAGAGCCAGCAGGGCGCAGCCCAGGCTCAGAGCGGACAGGCCCGCCCGCCAGAAATGCGCTCCGGCCAGCAAGAGGGCCAGAGAGGCGGGCAACGGGCACAAAAGAGACTTTGCGGACATGGTCGGCACTTCCTCGCTTGACGTTTTCCAGAGGTCCTGACGCCGTGGCGGCACCTGGGACGCAAGACCAGATTCCCTGTCGACGCGGGTCGGCGGGAAGAAGAAAAATCTCACAATGCGCGCCGGCACGAGGCGCATTTCCGGCAATATGAGGGCGCGCGCTCTTGATTCAGCCCCTGGCGGCATAGCCGCCTTACGGATGAAAACAGCGGCGATCACGCATAACGCGCCGAAAAGGCGCTCGTGACGAACGCTCTATACGGGATCG
Organism: Desulfovibrio porci; assembly: GCF_009696265.1. Lineage (NCBI taxonomy): Bacteria > Pseudomonadati > Thermodesulfobacteriota > Desulfovibrionia > Desulfovibrionales > Desulfovibrionaceae > Desulfovibrio > Desulfovibrio porci. The sequence goes on along the minus strand of NZ_VUMH01000009.1, from coordinate 31,144 downwards.
GGACTCGTGACCCCCTCCGGCAGGCAACGTTTGCCGGTCAGGGAAAGGATGTCGATACGGATGATGGCCACCCGGCGGACATTGGCGTCCGGAGCGGGGCGCGGACAGCGGGCGGCATAACGCTCGGCCAGGCAGTCCAGGGCCAGGCGTTTTTCTTCCGGGTCTTCAACCACAACGGCGCGGCCCGTGCCGCAGACGGATTTATAGTAGGTGGAGGATTTTTCGCGGTCGATCCGCACATCCGCCGCCAGACTGAACGCCACGCGGCCGTCCTTGCGGATCAGGTCCAGCTTGGCGCCTTCCGGCGCGCTGTGCAGATAGATGCGCCGCTCCCGGCGCACGAAATTGAGCGGGATCAGGTAAGGGAATTCCCCATCGTTGAGGGCCAGAAACAGCTCTTCGGCTTTGGCGAAGACCTCGTCAAAAAAAGCCGGTTCCGAACATTCGCGTTTACTCAGGCGCATGCCTCTCTCCTTGTTTTTGTTCAGCTTGCCGTCGGCGCAAAACCCGCACAACGGGCTTTGCCGTCAGGCCTGTTTCAGAACATCCCGCCAGCGCCGCCCGGCCTCGGCCAGGTCCGCCGCGTCGGGATGGCGGGCGGCCTCTTCCAGGCGGGCCCGGCGCTCCGGCGTCATGGGGTGGCTGCCCTTTCGCTGCGACAGGGCCAGAATTTTCGGGTTGACCCTCCCCTGGCACAAAAAACCGTCCAGCACCGTATTGCCGCCCTTTTCCAGCAGAGCCCGCGCGCCGTCCATGCAGCGCCGGGCGTGCGGCGAATTCGGCCAGGCCCCAAGGGTACCGAAAAAGAAGATCTTTTTGCCAAGCACGCGCCGCATGTAGCGCTGCGTCCTGGCGTCCGCCTGGCCCAGACGCACCCAGAAGCCCAGCGCCAGCAGATCGTAGTCCGCCGGGTCCGGCGCGTCCCGCACAGGGAAACAGGGCACGCCGGAAACAGCGGCCAGGGCCTCGGCCACTGTGCGCGTATTGCCCGTGATGGAGGAATATACAATACAGATTTTCATCTTCAGGAGTTCCGGGAAATGTTAAAATGTCTAACTGTCCGCCAGCTTTTGCAGTTCCGCCCTGTCCAGCAGGACAACGCGGCGGCGCTCCACGCTGATCAGACCGTTGCCGGCCAGCAGGCTCAGTTCCCGGCTCAGACTCTCGCGGCTGATGCCGATAAGCCGGGCCAGAATCTCGCGGTTGACGCCGAGGTCCAGCGTTTCGGCTTTTTCCATTTTCGCCCGGTGCAGCAGCCAGGCCGCCACCCGGCGGGAGGCGGAAATCCGCCCCTGCGAACCGGCCAGCTTGTTGATGAACAGGCGCTGACGCAGGGAAAGCGCGGCGATCAGGCCCAGACCCAGAGCCGCATTGCCGCGCAGCGCGGTCAGCAGGGCGGACTTGTCCAGCCAGAGCAGGCGGCCTTCCTTGACGCCCACCGCCGTGGCGGGCAGACCCCCCTCATAAAACAGCACGCCCGCGTCCAGCATGCGGCCCGGACGCACCAGATGCAGCACGCATTCCCGGCCACGGGCCGCGCTGCGGGACAGTTTGACCAGACCGGACAGCAGAAAGGCGGGGTCAACGCTCTCCTGCCCTTCCCGGAAGAGCACGTCGCCCCCGGCAAAAGCGCGCAGCCGGGCGCGCCGGGCCAGGGCCAGACGTTCGTCGTCGCTCAGGACGGCAAAAAGGCCGTTGCCGAGAGCCGCCAGTACGGCCTGTGACGTATGTCCTCCGGGAAGCGGTTCCGGCATGACGCCCTGTCCTTTTAGAGCGGTTAACACTTGCAACGCTCGTTTACGACGGGCAAAGCCCGCCAACTCGCATTTTGCGGCAAGGATTTGCAGACGGATCCTTGCCGGGCAGTTAACGCATTCCATGCGTTAACTGCCCTAGCCTGCGCCGCCGGGCGGCATCGTCACCGCCCGGCGGCCATGGCGTCACTTCAGAATAGCCGCCAGATCCTCATCCGGCGTGGTGATGGGACGGATGCCCCATTTTTCCACCAGAAGATTCAGGATGTTCGGCGAAACAAAGGCCGGCAGGCTGGGGCCCAGGCGGATGTTCTTGATGCCCAGAGCCAGCAGCGTCAGCAATATGCTCACGGCTTTCTGCTCATACCAGGAGAGCACCAGGGAGAGCGGCAGGTCGTTGACGCCGCATTTCAGGGCCTCGGCCAGGGCCTGGGCCGTGCGCACCGCCGCGTAGGCGTCGTTGCACTGCCCCATGTCCAGCAGGCGCGGCAGATCGCCGAGCTTGCCCAGATCCTTGTCGAAAAAACGGAACTTGCCGCAGGCCAGGGTCAGCACCAGGGTATCCTGCGGGGTTTTTTCCACAAATTCCGTGTAATAGTTGCGGCCCGGTTTGGCTCCGTCGCAGCCGCCCACCAGGAAGATGTGGCGCAGCTTGCCCTGGGCCACGGCCTCCAGCACCTTGGGCGCGGCATTGAGCATGGTCCGGCGACCGAAGCCGGTCAGAATGTCCTTGCCCAGCTTGTCTTCGGCAAAGCCGGGCAGTTCCAAAGCTCTGGCGATGACCGGCGCGAAGTCGCGCCCCGTGCAGTGCGTACAGCCGGGCCAGCCCACGTTGCCGCTGGTAAAGACCTTGTCGCCGTAACCGCGGGGGTTCTGGATGCAGTTGGTGGTAAAGAGCACTGCGCCGGGGAAGTCCGGCAGTTCCTTCTGCTGGTTCTGCCAGGCCGTGCCGTAATGCCCGGCCAGGTGGCCGAAGGCCTTCAGGCGGGGATAGCCGTGGGCGGGCAGCATTTCGCCATGGGTGTAGACGTTGATGCCCGTACCCTCGGTCTGCTCCAGCAGGGCCAGAAGATCCAGCAGGTCATGCCCGGAAACCAGAATGGCCTTGCCCTTGCGCCGCCCCAGGGAAACCGGGGTGGGCACGGGATCGCCGAAGGTTTCGGTATTGCCCTTTTCCAGCAGTTCCATGGCCCGCAGGTTGGCCTTGCCGCATTCCAGCACCAGTTCCAGCCAGCCGCCCAGATCGCGGACTTCCTCATCCCAGGGGCTGCCCGCAACCAGAGCCTTGCAGATAAAGGCCGAGAGCTCGGGGTCACGCCGGCCGAGCCGTGCCGCATGATCAGCATAGGCGGCCACGCCCTTGAGCCCGAAGAGCAGCAACTGCATGGCCGAGGCCACATCCCCGTCCGTACTGAACCTGTCGATGCCCACCACGCTTTCCGGCAGGCGGGCCGGATAGTCCTCCGGGGAAAGATTCAGATCCTCCGGCTGGTCCCCCAGCCGGGCGGCCAGAGCTTTGGCCCGCTCCAGGGTTCCGGCCTGCATCCGGCGCAGCGCCTGCGGGTCGAAGTTCACATTGGTCAGCGTGCCAAACAAGGCCTCGACCATGAAATCGTCCGTATCCGTATCCACAATGCCCGCGGAGCGGGCTTTCAGAACCAGGGCAGCCAGCCGCCGCAGAAGATAAACCAATTGATCCTGAATGGCCGCCACATCCGCGCTTTTGCCGCAGACGCCGACCACGGTGCAGCCTGTTCCTTTGGCTGTCTGTTCGCACTGATTGCAAAACATAGGGGCAAAACTCCTTTTCCTCCCTCAGTGGAAGATGCGCCCCATATACAACACAACTCCACTACAAGCACTGTGATTGAAATCACAGTTTTTTGCAAAAGGTAAAAAAACTCGCCGGACCTTCGGCACTGCGAAGGCCCGGCGCGGCAAAGGCGGGGCGGCGCGGCAAGCTCAGTTGTTGCCGTTGGGTTTGGCGTAGGCTCCGGGCAGGCGGGCGGCAACGGGTGGAACGGGCGCGGCGGGCGGCACGAAATTCCGCACATGGGCCCGCACAGCCGTTTCCGCCGGGGCCGGGGCTCCGGCGGGCGGAGCAGCCGGAGACTGTATGGCGTTTCTGCCGTAGACGGCCTGGGCGTGGGCGCGCGGCACCGCCGTCACCGGCGACTGCATGATGGGTTGCGCTGTTTTCACCGCCGACCCCACTGGCTGCATGCGACCGGCGATTTCCGCCGCCGCGCGGCGGGCCTCCGGCGTTTCGAGAATCTGGGCGTAGGCCCCGCGCAAGCCGGAGAGAATCTGCACCACGCTGTCCAGGGATTCCACGTTCATTTTCAGGTTGGCCTGCAGGAGGCGCGCGGTGCAGAGAATATACAGGTTGTTCAGGTTAACGGCCAGGCTGCCGCCCCTGTCCATGTTCAGGGAACTGGAGAGCTCATTGACGATGTCAATGACTTTGGAAATCAGAATGCCCTTGCCCGCGAAATCCCTGGCCAGCATTTTGTCGCGCGCCTGCTGCAGATAGTTGAGCGCGCCGTCGTAGAGCATGAGCAGAAGCTGCCCCTGATCCGTGGTGTTGACCTTGGTCTGAAAATACGCTTGCGCCGCTTTGTTCATAGTCTGTTCCTTCTCGTTGCGCGTTCCGGGCCGCCGCGCCGGAACGGAAATTAATGCTTAATCGTTGCCGCTCAACTGCTTGAGCTGCGACTCCAGGGATTTCTGCTGTTCGCCGTACTTCTTGAGCAGGGTTTCCAGATTGGCGAAAATCGTCTTCTGCCGACTTTCCCAGGTTTCAATGCGACGCTGTTCCTGACTGATCTTTTTGTCGATATTCTCCATGACCGTCTTGTAGTTGTCCCGCAAGGACATCAAGGCGCCGTTTTTGGACTTCAGGGCAATGGCGTCCGCTATTTCGTCAGGCGTGCTGTTGGCATTGATGTTCACATTAGTGAAGGTCAGCTCATCCTTGCAAAAGCTGTTCACCGTCTGCACAAGGCCCTGCTTGATGCGCACATACATGGGCTCTTCACCGGCCGGGGGATGCTCGCCGGGCGTGAGATCGTCGATCAGGATGGACAGGCCGCGCGCGTCGCCACGAGCCACGCTGTAATAATATCCCGGCATGCTTTCGTCACGCGTGGCCTTCACGCCGCCCACATAGACATCGCCAATCGTACCGTCATTGCCCACGGTGTAGGTCACTTCATAGTTGCCGGCCTTGGTGATGCCCTCGACATGGCTGCCGTAGCGGAAGTCAGCGCTGGTGGAACTGCCTGTGCCGCTGGCGCAGAAAAAATCCACCACGGCTTCCAGGTTGTTGGTGATCATGCTGTTGTAATTTTCTTTGTCCAGCGTCTGCAGTTCCGCAATGCCGGACTTGGGGGCGATCACCAGCAGGCCGTAGGTATCGCTGCTTTCATCCGTATCGGTCTTGATGCCCAGGTTGGCCAGACTGGCCAGCACGTCGCCGGAAAGGATGTCGTCCGCCGACTGGCGGCTTTTGAAGCCGGGCGGGGCGGAACTGAGCAGGCTCGAAAAGCGGCTTTTGAACAGCTGCACCCCGTAGTTGCCCGTGAGCAGACCGCCTTTCTGGTTGGTCAGGCCCGAGGGGCTGTAGTTTTTCTTTTCAATATCATCGGGATCGTTGGAGGTGACCTCCTTGTCTTCATCATAGGCGGTATAGTCGCGGATGGTCAGCAGAACGGAATTGACCGCGTCCAGAAAATTCTGAATGGACTGCTCCACCGAGGTGATGTCCGTGCTCACCGCAATGCGGGCGTCGCCCACATCCTGAATATTGAAAACCACACCGTCAATGACGTCGCTCACGCGGTTGGAGGAGGACTCCATCTCCATGGGCCAGTTGTCCACCTGGTAACGGGCGTTGGCCGAACGCTGGATGCTCCAGTTGCTCGACGTGGCCACCTGCCCCTGGATGCTTGGGCCGCTGACATTCTGGACGTTCTTGAGTTGCAGGTAAACGGGCTTGCCACTGGCGGCGATCTCGTCCAGCGTCAGGGGGGTAACGCCGTCCGCCCCCACGTATTCCTTGCCGTCGGCGTCCGTGAAGGCTACGCCCAGGTCGGGAGCAGGGGAGAGCGGATTATTGTCCTTGTCCTTCCAGACCCAGGCTCCCGTGCCATTCTTCAGGCTCTCCAGCACTTCCTTCATGCTGGTGCCGGAGTTCAGGGTAAGCGTCCCGGTCGCTCCGTCATTGGTGGTGACGGTGTAGACCAGATCCGGCGGTTCCTCCAGATAGGTGCCGGTACCGTCGGTGTAGAACAGGGAATTCCCCCCCGGCGCGGTATTCGTTGCGGGCACCGTCGTGCTGGTTTCAATTCTGGTCGTAAAACCCGCCGTCCCGCTGGCGCCGGTAGTCAGTTTGAAGTCCTGAACGTTGTCCAGTTTCAGAATATTGTTGTCGGCGCCCGAAATTGTGCCGGGATAGGCGGCATTGACGGCGTCCAGCAACTGCTGGTTGGTCATGCTGCTGTTCAGCCTCGTGCCGTCGGCCAGACTGTCCACATAAACGACAGAGCCGTCATCCAGGGTGAGGGTGAAAACCAGGTCGACGCCGGGGTCGCCGGCGGCCTTGCCGTCAATGCGCTCGCTCAGTTTGTCCTTGTCAAAAGTCAGGGTGGCGGAAGCCGAAGTCAGATTACCACCCAGAGTGTCCTTGACGCCCGAAGCGGGTGTAGGCTTGGTCTTCAGCTGGCTCGCGTCGGTGAGGTCGGCGCAGGCCACATTGGTGACGCCGCTCAGACTCACCCCCCATCCGTCAGCGCCGAGGCCTATATTCACGCTGTCGCCGCTCTGGGTGGCCTGGGCCATCTGGACCAGAAGGTCGCGCTTGGTGGCTCCGGCCTTGATCTTGAATTCGCGTGTGGTGCCGTCCTCCATGGTCATGGTGAAGGTCAGCAGATCGTTGTCGCCCTTGCCCGCGGCCATGCCGCCGACGGCGTTCAGCTTTATGTCATTATTATTGGAATCTTTAAGATCTCCACCAACGCCCACCCAGGTGGAGGCCGGCTTGTAGGCGTCATCCGAGCTTTTCCGGCGGCTAAACGACTTGACCCCGCCCATCACCAGATTGCCGCTGCCGTCCAGGCTGGCCGTGATGCCGCCCGCGGCGTTGAGCGCGGTCACAAAATCGTCGGCGGTGGCGTTGCCCTTGATGGTCACACTTTTTTTGGCGCCGCTCTGCAAGACGATATCGTAAATATATTCCGTGGGATCGGTCACGTTCTGGCTGATATCCAGACTGTTGTTGGTCAGCCAGGTGGACGTCGTCGAGCCTGTGGTGCCCATGCCCACCAGGTTGTTGTTATAGATAATAAGATTATTATCCGCACCGGTGTCCTTGCCCGCCACCTGAAAGACATAACCCGAACCGGACTTGATCAGGCTGATTTTGATGCCCGGATTTTCCGTGGAGTTGTTGACCATGCTGGCGAAGGATTCCAGCGTGGTGCCGGCCGGGACCTTGATCTCATGATCCTTGCCCGCATAGTTGAAACGGAAATACTGGGTCGTGCCCGTGGTGTTGATAACATCGGTCTTGGAGTTGAACACATGGCCGGTATTGGCCCAGATGGCGTTGCTGGCCACCTGCGAGACCTTGATGGTGTGCTGCACGTCCTGGGCCGAGGCGTTGGCCACGGCGGTGAGGATGTTTTCGTTGCTGCTGGTGACGTTTTTGGTGACGAAATTGTTCTTGTCGGCCAGCGTGGACAACAGATTGCTGGCGGCTTGCACCTGCTCGATGAGCTTGCCGAAGGCCTCATAGCGCAGATTCCAGTCGCTTTTCCAGGCTTCAAGCCGGTTCAACTGTGTGGATTCGATCTTTTTGAGCTGCTCCAGCACCTTGTCGAAATTGGTGTCGTTGCCGCTCAGACCGGAAATGGAGTTGGAGCCGGAAATGCTGATTGCCATACGCGCCTCGCACTGCGAAAGATAACTGCCGCGCCAACGCGCGGACCCGCTTCAAAAAAACAGCGGGGCACAGAAATTTATGCAAAATGCGTGCAAAGAATTTTTTGCCGGGTGTGAACGCCCTGTGGGCGGGCGCAGCACGATCCGGCTTCTGCTGTTCTCTTTTTTTAACGGCTGCCGTGTGACAAAGTTTAGAGTATTCCAACCCTTCCAATGTCAGAGTACCCTGCGCGTATTATGCGTGAACCGCTCTGCAAGGATTTGTCTGCAAATCCTTGCCACGGAATGCGAGTAGGCGGGCTTGGCCCGTCGTAAACGAGCATTTCACGTGTTACATGTTCTGGAAGACCTGCGCTGCGCGGCGCTGCCGCACGGCGCGCGGTTTTCACTGTCAGGCGGCGCTATCAGCGCAACGGGATTCCAGGGATGTTTCCAGAGCGTGAACGACGAGCGCCGCGCGCTCACTGAAAACAGCAAACGCGCGGCGCTCAAAAAACGCATCCGGTGGAAAATGCGCGGATCCGGAAAGGCCGACGCTAACCGGCCATAAACGCCTCCCAGCGCGCCAGCAGCGCCCGCAGGGCGTTGCCGCGGTGGCTGCGGGCGGTTTTGTCCTCCCGGGAAAGCTGGGCCGCGGTTTTGCCGATCAGAGGATCGAAAAAGACCGGATCGTAGCCGAAGCCGTTCTCCCCGCGCGGCGCGGTCAGCAGGCATCCCTCCCAGACGCCGCGCACCACCATTTCCGCGCCGCCGGGCTTCACGGCGGCCATGCAGCTCACAAAACAGCAGGCGCGGCGGTCTTCGGGCACCCCGGCCAGTTCGTGCAGCAGCTTGCGGATATTGCGCTGGTCCCGGCTTTCGCCGGGCAGGCTTTGCCAGTCGTCGGAATAGCGGGCCGAATAGACGCCGGGCCTGCCGTCCAGGGCCTCCACCATCAGGCCCGAATCGTCGGCCACGCTGACCAGGCCGGTAATCCCGGCCACGGCTCGGGCCTTGATCAGGGCGTTTTCCTCAAAGGTCGTGCCGGTTTCTTCAATATCCTCAATCCGGGGGAAAGCCTCCAGGCCGATGACCTCCACGCCGAAATCGGCCAGGGGCCCGGCCAGTTCGCGCACCTTGCCCGCGTTGTGGGTGGCCAGGACGATGCGTTGCCGTTGTTCTTCCGCCATGTCAGCTCCTTTGAAACGCCTTAAGCTTGCGTATGATGATGGGGGACAACCAGGGTGGCGGCCAGAATGCCGCCGATGACCAGCACGCCCCCGGCTATCTGGGCCGGAGCGATGTGTTCGCCCAGCACCAGCACCGAGGCCACGGCCGCGAAGACCGGCAGGCTGTAGTAGACGATGCCCGCGCGCACCGGGCCGATTCTGTCCACGGCCAGGGTCCAGAACCAGAACGAAATGAAGGAACAGCCCACACCGGCGTAGAGAATGCCCGTCAGCAGGGCCGGGGACAATGCGGGCGGGGGCAGCAGGCAGGCCTCGGCCACGGTGAAGGGCAGGGAATAAAGCAGGCCCAGGGCGAATGTGGCCACATTGAATCCCAGAGGCGACACATCGCCGGAGCGCTGGCGCATGAACAGCGAATAGAGCCCGAAACAGAGCGCGCCGCCCAGGGCCCAGAAATCGCCGCTGTTGATGCGCAGCCCGGCCAGACGCTGCCAGTCGCCCCGGCTGACCAGGATGATCACGCCCGCCAGCACCACCAGCATCCCGGCCAGGCGGCGCGGGGTGATGGGTTCGCCGTAGAGGACGCGTGACAGGATCAGGATCACAATGGGCGCCGTGGGCACCAGCAGGGCCATATTCAGGCTTTCCGTGGTCTGCCCGGCCTTGTAGATCAGGGTGTTCATCAGGGTGACGCCCAGCACGGCCATGAGCGAGAGATACAGCCAGTGCCTGCGAATGCCCGGCCAGTCCCGTTTCAGATGCCTCCAGGCAAAAGGCAGCAGGACCACAAGGGCCACCAGCCAGCGCCAGAAATTGCATTGCCACGGGGGAATCAGGGTGGCCAGAGCCCTGGCCACCACGAAATTGCCCGACCAGATGATGGTGGCCAGCAGAGCGCTGCCGTACCCCAAAGCGGTTTGCTGCATAATCCGTCCTTCGCGCTTTCGCGTAGTCCGGAAGCGTAGCCGATTCCGGGGGCGAAAGCAAAACAGGGGCCGGGGCGCGGGACCGCCGCCTTGCGGCCCCGTCGGAGATGCGCTACATGGGCGCAAGCGAGGAAAGCCATGCCCCAGGATTTTTTTGTGGTCTTGTCCGTGGCGGAAGTGACCCGCCGCCTGAAAACCTTTGCCCCTTTGCCCGCTGAAACGGCAGCGCTGGAAGACCCGCGCGGTCTGGAAGGCCGGGTGCTGGCGGCCGACGTCACGGCCAGGGACGACGTGCCCCTGACCAACCGTTCCGGCATGGACGGCTACGCCGTGCAGGCGGCGGACGTCTTCGGCGCGTCCGAGGGCAACCCGGTCTATCTGACCCGCGTGGGCCGCATCGCTGTGGACCGCCCGGCGGATTTCAGTCTGGAGCCGGGCCAGTGCGCGGCCATCGTCACCGGCGGCTCATTGCCGGACGGAGCCGACGCCGTGGTCATGGTGGAACATACCCTTGAACTGGCCGCCGGACAGGCTGATGCCGGACCGGTTGCCGGGCAGGGGGAAACGCTGGTGGAAATCCGGCGGCCCGTGGCTCCGGGCGCGCATGTGCTCCGACGCGGCGACGACGCGCGCCGGAGCTGTCCGGCGCTCCGGGCCGGCACGCCGCTCCGCCCGCAGGAAATCGGCCTGCTGGCCGCCTGCGGCGCGCAAGAGGTGACGGTGCGCGCCCGGCCCAGGGTGGGCATCCTCTCCACCGGGGATGAGGTCATTCCCGTCAGCGCCGATCCCCGGCCCGGTCAGGTGCGCGACGTGAACAGCCACGCTCTGGCGGCCATCTGCCGCGAGGCCGGGGCCGAGCCGCGCCTGCTGGGCATTGTGCCGGACGATCTGGAGGCCATCGCCGCCGCCCTGCGGAAACATCTCGCACAGGTGGACGTGCTGCTGCTCTCCGGCGGCAGTTCGGTGGGCGCGCGCGACTTCACCATCGCCGCTCTGGAACGCCTGCCCGGCGCGGAAATTTTCTGTCACGGCGTGGCGCTTTCGCCGGGCAAGCCGCTGATTCTGGCCCGCGTGGGCGACAAGTGCGTCTGGGGTCTGCCGGGGCAGGTGGCTTCGGCCCAAGTGGTCATGTTCGTGCTGGGCGCGCCCTTTCTGCGCCACCTGGCCGGACGGGCCAATGCCTTTGACCAGCGCCTCCGGCCCGCCCGCAAGGCCGTATTGTCGCGCAATATGGCTTCCAAACAGGGGCGCGAGGATTATCTGCGAGTGCGCCTGGAAGCTCCGGCGACGGACAGGGACCTGCCTCTGGCCGTGCCCGTGCCCGGTCTGTCCGGCCTGTTGCGCACCCTGCTGGACGCACAGGGCTTGGTGCGCATTGACGCCAACCTTGAGGGCCTGGAAGAGGGCAGCGTGGTGGACGTGCTCTTGCTGTAGGAGCGCACGGGCGGGCTGTGAGGCCGCTCGACGGATGGGGCTTGCGCGTCAGCGGCACAACACGCCCCCATACGCTTTTCTTTTGCGCCGCAAGCGCGTATACGAAAAATTTCAGTCATCACAGTGAGGAGCGCGCCATGAAAATCACCGATATATTCGCTGTCCCCGCGCAGGAAAACCGCATCCCCGTGCCCTATGTCATCGCCGAAGCCGGCGTGAATCACGAGGGCAGCATGGACATCGCCCACCGCCTCATCGACGAAGCCGCCGAGGGCGGGGCCGACGCCATCAAGTTCCAGACCTACAAGGCCGCCACCCTGGCCTCCAAGGATTCGCCCGCCTACTGGGATACGCGCAAGGAACCCACCAAAAGCCAGTATGAGCTTTTCAAACGGCACGATTCCTTCTGGAAAAACGAATTTGAAGCGCTGCGAAAGCACTGCGACGCGGCGGGCATCGCCTTTCTGTCCACGCCCTTTGACGTGGAATCCGCGCATTTTCTCAACGATCTCATGGACGTATTCAAGATCTCCTCGTCCGATATCACCAACAAGCCCTTCATCCGCATTCTCTGCGATTTCAAAAAACCCATCCTGCTGTCCACGGGCGCGGCCCATCTGCATGAAATCGCCGAGGCCGTGGAGTGGATTGAGGAAAAAGGCAATCAGCTGGCCCTGCTGCACTGTGTGCTGAATTATCCCACAGCCGACGAACACGCGGCCCTGGGCATGATTCCGGCCCTCAGCCGGCACTTCCCGCGGCACGTCATCGGCTATTCCGACCATACCCTGCCCCAGGACATGCACATCCTTGAAACGGCCACCCTGCTGGGCGCGCGCGTGCTGGAAAAGCATTTCAGCCACGACAAGACCCTGCCCGGCAACGACCATTACCATGCCATGGACAAAGAGGATCTGAAGCGTTTTTACGCCCGGCTCCGGCGCACCCTGGCCAGCGTGGGCGAACTGGACGTGCGCGCCCTGCCCGAAGAGGAACCGGCCCGGCAACACGCCCGCCGCTCGCTGGTCACGGCCCGCGCCGTGCCCGCCGGTCAGATCCTGACCCCGGTGGACCTGACCTGGAAGCGTCCGGCCCACGGCATTTCCCCGCGCAATTATGACGAAGTGCTCGGCCTGCGCGCCCGGCGCGACCTGCCGGAAGACACGGTACTGAACTGGACGGATCTGGACAAGGCATGAACGCGGATAGCCTGACGGACACGACGACGGGCGCGCTGACCGGCGGCGTCACCCTGGTGCTGGGGACCATGCCGCGCGGGGCCGAACCGGAAACGCATTGGGCCGCCGGGCCGTGGTGCTTTGCCGGGGCCGAGGATTTTTTTCCGGACTGGGAGGACCGCTTCGTCTTCGCGCCGGAGCCCCTGCGCGACCTCAAGGTTCTGGAACGCGCGGCCAAAGAGGCGCAGGCCCTTTGCGTGGACAGCCTGCCCGCCCTGGCCGCGCGGCTCTGCCCGCACAGCGCGGAACTGCCCGCCCCCTACTGGGAAACCCTGCTCACGCCCTGGGCCATCGACGTGGCCAAACAGATTGTGGAACGCTGGCAACGGGTCAAGGCCATGACCGAGGCCTGGGGGCATCTGCCCCTGCTCGTGCCCCTGCTGCCGGAAAACTGCACTTTCAGCTTTCGCGGCGAACACGATTTCACCCTGCACGGCGCGCTGGGCGTGGCCTTCAATCACTGGCTGCTTTCCCGCCTGCTGGAGGCCCACTGGCCAGAAGCCTGGCGCAAGGAAATGCTGCCCCCGCTCAGCGAAGCCTACGGCGACGAGACGCCCACGGACCTCAAGGGCCGTCTGCGACAGTGGGCCCGGCGCGCGCAATTGCGCCTGCTCTTTCCGCGTCTCAAAGGCATGAGCCTTTGGCAGGCCCTGCGCTTTTCCCTCTCCCTGCTGCATGTGAGCTACGGCCGGGACCATTCCCAGCCCCTGGCCCAAACCTACGGCAGCCGGGCCACAGGCGCGGACGCCGCTCTGCCCCTGGATCCCCTGCCCCTCTTTCTGGCCGCCCTGCCGCGCTCCCTGGTCCGGTTGCGCCATCCGCAACGGCTCAAAAAGCATCTCTTTCCGCCCTGCCTGCGCGTGGCCAGCGTGGCGGCCTATGAGGACGCGGCCTACCGCCAGCGTCTAGCCGTCTGGCGCGCCCACGGCAACCGGCTGATGTACGTGCAGCACGGCGGCAATTACGGCCAGGTGCGGGTCGTTTGCGACACGGCCCTGGTGGAATACAGCCAGCACGCTTTCGGCACCTGGGGCTGGAGCGAGCACGCCGGCAGCCGGGGCAATTTCATCCCCCTGCCCTACCCGCAGATTGCCCGCATCGCCGGGCGCTGGCGCGGTGAAAACGGCCGCCATCTGCTCTTTGTGGGCACGGAAATGCCCGCCTACGGTTACCGCCTGAACTCCTATCCCACGCCGCTCCAACTGGTCCAGTACCGCGAGGACAAGCAGTGGTTTTTCGAGGCTCTGGGCCGCGCCCTGCAGTCCCGTACCTTTTACCGCCCCTATTTCGACCTGCCCGGCGCCCTGCAGGACGCCACCTGGCTGCTGCCGCGCTTTCCCCGCGTGCGCCTGAGCGTCGGGCCGCTCACCCCCCAGATGCTGGACTGCCGCCTGCTGGTTCTGGACCACCACGGCACCACCATGCTGGAAGCCCTGGCCGCCAACGTGCCCACCATCCTGTTCTGGACGCGCGAGGTCTGGCCGCTCACGCCGGAAAGCGAAGCCCTGCTGGACCTGCTGGCCCGCGCGGGCATCTGGTTCGGCTCCGCCGAGGAGGCCGCCGCCAAGGCCAACCAGGTATGGGAAGACCCGGTTTCCTGGTGGCGCAGCGCCGCCGTGCAGGACGCGCGCCGCGCGTATTGCGCCCTCCAGGCCATGATGGTCAAGGGCAGCGAAAATCCCTACTGGACTCAAACCCTGACAAAATTATGAGCATGATTTCCCGTTATTTTCTGCTGTTCCTACTGGCCGCCGGGCTGCTCTGCTGCCCGGCCGCGCTTTCCCTGCCCTCGCTGGTGCCCGCGGCTCTGGCTGACGACGCCGGCGACCTGCGCGAAGTCCAGGCCGCCATCAATGCGGCGGATTACGGCAAGGCCGTGGGCCTGCTCAAGCCTCTGGCCGACGCGGGCAATGCCGAAGCCCTCTATGTGCTGGGGCGTCTGACCCTGGACGGCAAGGGCGTCAAAAAAAATGAGCAGCGCGCGGCCCTGTTCTTCCGCCAGGCGGCTGAAAAGGGCGACATCAGCGCCCAGAACGCCTGGGGCACGGCCCTAGCGTCGGGCCAGGGCGTACGCCGCAATTACCGCGAAGCGGCGCGTTGGTTCCGCAAGGCCGCCGAACAGGGCCTGGCCATGGCCCAGTACAATCTGGGCTACCTCCATGCCTACGGCCGGGGCGTGGCCAAGGATGAAAACGCGGCCATTGACTGGTACAGCCGGGCCGCCAATCAGGGGCTGGCCGACGCCCAGTATTCCCTGGGCTGGACCTATCTGAACAGCAAGGGCGAAAACCAGAGCGACACCAAGGCCGTGCACTGGTTTGAAAAAGCCGCCGAGCAGGATCATGTCAAGGCCCAGAACAATCTGGCCTTCATGTATGCCGAGGGGCGCGGCTACGCGCAGGATCCGTCCAAAGCAGTGCAGTGGTACACCCGCGCCGCCGAGCGCGGCTACGCCGAAGCCCAGTACAATCTCGGCTTCATGTACGAGCAGGGCCGGGGCGTGCCGCAGGATTACAACAAGGCCGTGGAATGGTACCGCAAGGCCGCCGAACAAAACGAGCCCGCCGCCCAGTACAGCCTTGGCCTGATGTATGATCAGGGCACCGGCGTGCCCCGTAATCTGAGCGAGGCCACCCGCTGGTACCGCCTGGCCGCCAAAAACGGCGATCCCGACGCCAGGGCCGTGATCCGCGCCCAGGGCAAACCGGAAACCCCGGCCAAACCCACGCCCGCCGCCAAGCAGACCCGCAAGAAAGCCAAACAGCAGTAACCCTTCTCTCCGGCGCAGACAGTAAAAGAGGCCGCATTAATGCGGCCTCAGACGAATGACAAACCCCGCTTCGCGGCGTTTGCGCCGCCTTCGGCTCGTTTTCAAGAAAACTCGCCGGGCGGAAAGGCAGGAAAATCAATCGCTTAACGGCGCAGCAAAGCTGCGACCTACTCCTGATTTTCGGGGCTGCCGACTTTGTCAACAGCCTGAAAGAGGCCGCATTAATGCGGCCTCTTTCAGGGTTATGGGAGAGTATTGTTCCCGTTCTATGAACCGGCTGCGGCGCTGGTGAGCTTCTCCAGCATGCCGCGCATCTTGGCCACCACTTCCAGATTGGGGGCGGCCCCGTAACGGCCCGCGATCCAGGCGGGATCGCTCCAGCTCAGCATGACGCCGTCCGGACTCTCCCAGACCAGAATCTTCAGAGGCAGGTCCAGGGCCGCTTCCGGGGCGGCCTGCATCAGGGCCGTGCCCACGGCGGGATTGCCGAAAATCACCACCCGCGCGCCGGTCATATCCAGACCCGCGCCCTGGGCGTTGGCCCTGTGGTCCACTGTGGCAAATACCGGCGCTTTGGCCGCCGTGAGCGTGTCGAGCAGACGCTTCCAGACCGTGTCCAGATCGCCGTGGGCCTTTTTCCGCATCAGGCCATGCTGCATATCAGTATTCATTGAAACATCCTTGGCTTGAGTTTCAGAGGCAACGCCCATGCACAACAGGGCTAGCAGACAATACAGGGCCGCACAAGCGGCCGGGCCGCGAAAAGAAGTCATAATGGAGCTGTTCATGCCGTCCTCCCGTTCAGGCCGCCGCAGTGCGGCGGCGCAGGTATTTTTTTGCCGAGTCGGCCATGCAGACCAGAGCCGCGCCCATCATGATGACGTCCTTAATTACCAGCCGTCCCCTGCCGCTCAGATAGGGGAAACCGTGCTCCGCGTCGCCCAGATTGGGCACCCAGACCTGCGGCGTGGTGATCAAGAAAGAGAGCGTGACCAGGGACATGCCGAACACCAGCAGCCCGCCTATTGCCGCCACCTGCGGCAGCCAGGGCTGAAAGCAGAGCAGAATGCCCAGGCTGACGATGATCGCGCCGATGATATGCGAGGCCGTATAGGTGCCGTGCTCCTGATGCCACTGACGGTTTTCCGGCACCAGCTTGCCTTCGGGATTCATGTGCGCCCGGTAGTCCGCAGGGTTGTTCATCAAAAAGCTCATAAAAGGGCTTTCGGCCACAAAGGGCACAATGCCGTCCGCCTCATAGGGCGCGACTTTCAGGCCGCCGATCCAGAGCAGGACCACAATGAGCCCCAGGCGGGTCAGAGAGACGGCAACGCTTTCAGTCTGGGCCATGCATCGGAAAACGGATGACATACGGATTTCCTCCGGGTTGGGGTGGACAGGCGGGTCGGTGAAGCCTGTCATGCAAGCGTATTTTCTCGCGCCGCATATTTATTAATTATCGTTTATTAAAAAATAAGCGTCATTGTCAAGAACAAAAAAGCCGCCCCCCTCGCCGTCGCGAAAAATCCGCTGCGGAAACATAAGAAATTAATCTATAAATAATTAGCAAGATATTGCATGGCCCGCTTGTCCGGGATATCGTCAAAAAGTTTCAGCGGCAGCCGGCATGCAAGCCCATAGTCCACGTATATGCGCTCAGGCCATGCCGGTTCGTTCCGGCCTCCCGGCTTCCCGTCGCGGGAAAAACCATTATGCCGGGCAGGATAATTTTTGCGTTTCAGGGTCCCCACAGGAATTCGGCCACATATTTTTCACTTAACGTAAATATTGCGAAATAATTTTCCATATTGTATGATTTTTTCAGATGTCGAGAATGCATCATCGAACAATCGCAATAATTGTTCCTCTTTTCCGATTATTGATACTTATATATTTGAAATAAAAAAATCGGCAAAATGTACGGCCGCCACAAATAACTTCCCGGCATCCTGCCGGTCAATTCAAATATGCTTTTTTTTGCACGACAACCGATATTTACCGCACGCGGGAATCTATACGGATATGAATTGCTCTTTCGGGATCAGTTTAATCTTACCGCGGCCAATATTCGGAATCAAAGCCAGGCGACCTCGGAAATCATTGTGGACGGCATTGCTTTTGCCTCCAGCCATACCGCGCCCCATGCCAAGGTATTCATAAATATACCTGACGATCTGTTGCGCACCGGGATACCCGAATCCATTTCACCCGGCAGATGCGTTCTCGAAATTCTGGAAACCGTGCCTTGTACCCGGGAGAATGTGGAAGTTCTCCGTCATCTCAAATCCCAAGGTTATACCCTGGCGCTGGATGATTATACCGGGCAGCCGGACATGGAAGGTTTTGTTGAGATTGCCGATATCGTGAAGGTGGACTTGCGGAGCGCCAGCGCGGAACAACTGTCCCAGGTCTCACGGGCGTTACGCCATCGCGGCGTGACCATGCTGGCGGAAAAAGTGGAAAGCTCCGAGGAGGCGCACTGGGCCAGGGAAAACGGCTATGAACTGCTCCAGGGCTTTTACTTCCAGCGGCCCGAACTGATCTCCGCCAAACGGCTGGCGCCCGACGCACATACCAAGCTGCGGGTGCTCTGCTACCTGATGTCGGGAAACGTAAAGCTGCAAAAACTGCAGATGCTTCTTTCCCACAGTCCGCAACTGGCGCTCAGACTGCTCAATTTCGCCAATTCGGTGGCATTTTCCGTCACCACCAGAATAGACTCCATCAAACAGGCCATCGCCTTTATCGGCCTGGACCGGCTGTGCCGCTGGCTTGCGGCCATGCTTATTGCCGACCAGTTCCACACCTCCGACACCGCCCGGGAGCTGACCACGATCTGCATTTTCCGGGCGCATTTTCTGCGCAACACGGCGGCCTTCATCGGCCGCCCGTATGCGGAGCAGCTTTTCGCGCTGGGGCTTTTTTCCACTCTGGACGCCATGTACCATATGTCTTTCGAGGATCTTCTGGCCCGGACCTCGCTGAGCGAGGACGTGAGAAACGCGCTCACCCGAAAAGAAGGCTGCTTTTATCCCTGGCTGAATGCCGTACTCTGCCTTGAGGCGGGCAATGTGGACGAAGCGAGGCGTATCTTCGGCGGATTGGGCGTTCAGCACATGGGCGATGTCGTGAAAATATACAGGGCGGCCATGACCTTGGCCACAAATCTGCACCTGGACGACAAGGCGGATGACGCCCATTATTTCTCCAACTGACACGCTGCGGTAACGGAAGAAGGCCGCACTTGGAGTTGTTTCTAAATTGAGGAGTTTTGCCTTTGCGGCGAGGAAAGCAAGCTTTTTACGAAAAGAGCGTGCTCTCAACGGTACTTGCTTCAACCGTTGTG
This sequence comes from Desulfovibrio porci, assembly GCF_009696265.1. Classification (NCBI taxonomy): domain Bacteria; kingdom Pseudomonadati; phylum Thermodesulfobacteriota; class Desulfovibrionia; order Desulfovibrionales; family Desulfovibrionaceae; genus Desulfovibrio; species Desulfovibrio porci. The sequence continues at coordinate 12,567 of NZ_VUMH01000009.1, read as the reverse complement.
ACGAAGGAGACTACGGATGAAGGCAACAGAAATGACGAAGCCGTAAGGCAAAAAAACCAAGTTAGAAACAGCGCCTAGACTTGGAGGGAGATGCCCGTGCCCCCGGGAGCCAGGGCCGTGGGCATGACGCCGCGCATGGACATGTCGGCATACGCGCCCGCAGCGCGGCGGCGTGTGAGCAGCTCCGCCGGACCGTTCAGCGGGGACGCCCCGGCCGACGCGGCAGCGGCGATGCTTTCCGTGGACGCGTCCGGAGCGCCGGGGTCCACGCCATCAGCGGGAGCAGCGGCGGCAAGAGACTCCGCTCCGGCGGAAACAGGCGCGTCCGGGACGCCGCCGGATGCGGCCGCGCTCCGGCTCTCCTCTGCTTCCTCTTTCCGCTTGTCCCGCTCGGCGCGGGCTTCCTGGGCGGCGGCGCGGGCCGCCACCTGCCGGTCCTGGCCGGAAGGTTCGCCCGGCGCCAGGGCCGCGCGGCGCACCTGTTGCGCCTTTTCCTTGGTGGCCTCCGGGTCGCCCGGCACGGACGAGGCGTCAATGGAAACATGGCCGCCGATGGCGTACTGCCGCCCGTCCGGCCCTTTCTGATAGGTATAGTCGGCCCCGCCGGTCACATGCGCGCCGCCCGCCGCCATATGTGCCCCTTCGTGGGCGCGCACTTCGGCGTCACGCTGTTTCAGCTCGCGCAACTGCTGTTGAGCTTCGGGACTCAGGCTGAGACTGTCCGTCAGGGCCGCGCCGCTCAGCCGCGAACCGTCGCCGTTCTGGTCCGCACGGCCCGGCAGGCTGAACGCGCCCGACTCCCGGCCGCGCTCATCCCTGGCCGCGCCGCCGGAACCGGCGACGGAAGCGGACGGCGCCAACGGCCCCACAGCACGGGCGCTGATGCTTTCCAGAGCTTCGGGCATATTCCTTTTACCTCAGGACGACAAAAACTTCAGACAGGCGGCGCGGCCCATACCGGATGCCGGACACCATACCAGACTACGCTTCTTTTATCGGCAGGACCAGAGGGAAATTTAGGGTTCGCGGCCTGACTCAAACGCAAAAGAATTCGAAGTCCCGCTTACGGCCGCACGGCGCTGACCACAGCCGACATGGTTTCAGCGGGCACGGCCAGTTTCACGGCCGTGAAGCCCGCGAATTCCAGATCCTCCCGCACTTCCTCAAAGGTGTAGACCCTGCCCTCGGCGCAGTGCACCAGCATGTTCAGGCCGAACAGGGTTCCGGCCGCCGGACTGGTCCCGTCCGCGCTCATGATGAAATCGCGCACGGCCACCCTGCCGCCGGGCTTCAGAGCCTGAAGGACGTTGCGGTAGAGCGCGCGGCTTTGCTCCCGCCCGTGCTGGTGGATGATGGCGCTGATCCAGGCCAGATCAAAACCGGAGGGCAGGGCGTCCTGATAAAAATCCCCGGCCTGAAAATGCACCCGGCCCTCCAGGGGCGTGCCCGCGAAACGCCGCCGCGCGGCCTCAATACCCACATGGCGGTCGAAAATCAGGGCTTCGGCCGTGGGCAGGATTTCCAGAAAGGCCTGGGTATAGGTGCCGGACGCGCCGCCCACATCCAGAATCCGGGCCGGGCTCGCGGCGAAATCCAGCACTCCGGCCCGTTGCAGGGCAGCCGCCAGGGGCCCCGCCGTGCGCACGGCTATGGAATTCATGCCCATGATGAAAGAGCGGTCATCCTCTTCCGCGCCGAGAATGCTGGGCCGCCGGGTCTGGGGTCTGCCGTCCCGGACCGTGCGCGCCAGTTCCGCCCAGCCCCGCTGGGCATTGGCCATATGCCGCAGCATGGGCACGTAGGAAAGGGGATGGCGGCTGTCCAGCGCCTCCCGCCAGACCTCGGGCACAGTGTAGACCGCCGGGCCGCCCGCCACGGCGGGCGCGGTTTTCTCCAGGTAGCCCATGCCGGTCAGGGCATCCAGCAGGACAGCCGCGCCGCGCGCGTCCACGCCGCGCTCTTCCGCCAGGGCCAGGGCGCTCATCCGGTTGCCGTTGCGCAGAATGAGCGTGAAAAAATCCAGTTCAGCCGCGGCCGTAAGCGCGCAGGAGCGCTGATAGCCCGTGGCGTCGCGCTGTAATGCGGCAAAGGGGGTTTCGTCCATGCAATCCTCCATAAACTTGCCAGAGCGAATCAAAAAGAGTAGCTCATATAGTTTACTTTTACGCTGAGGTCAGTCCTATGTCGAGTCCTGCCACAGCCTCACCTCCGGCGGAAGGCCTGCGGCGCGCCCTGCCCATTGTGCTGGGCTATGTGCCCGTGGGCTTCGCCTTCGGCGTGCTGGCGGTCAAAAACAATATTCCCCCGTCCCTGGCCGTGGCCATGGCCGTGCTGATGTTTTCCGGCTCGGGCCAGTTCGTCTTCGCCAGTCTCTGGGGCGCGGGCGCTGGCATTCTGTCGGTGATCGCGGCGGTCTTCATCGTCAATCTGCGCTATCTGCTAATGTCCGCCGCCGAATCCCCCTGGCTGGCCCGCCTGCCGCGCGGGCAGCGCTTTCTGCTGGGCCTGGGCCTCACGGACGAAACCTTCGCCGTGCACATCACGGCCCTGCAACGCGGCTGGCCGCTCAACCCCGGCGTCATGTACATCTGCAACAGCACCACCCATCTGGCCTGGGTCATCGGCTGCACCGTGGGCGCCTTCTGCGGCGAACTGGTCAGCGACGTCCGGCCGCTGGGCCTGGATTACGCGCTTACCGCCATGTTTCTGGCCCTGCTGGTGCCCCAGTGCGTGAGCCGCCTGCATGTGCTGGTGGCCCTGTTCACCACGGTCCTGTCCATCGCCCTGAAAGCCGCGGGCATGAGCCAGTGGAATGTGGCCGTGGCCACCGTTCTGGGCGCGAGCCTGGGCGTGCTGCTGCTCTACGCCCGGCGCGGCCCCGGCCTGAACGCGCCCGGCGGCGGGTCGGACAGCGGCGAGACACGTCCCGCGCAACCCGCAACCTCGGAGGTCCGGCCATGAATCCGGGAATGACCGCATGGATCGACGCCCACGGCGCGCTGCTGCTCTGCGTTCTGGGCAGCGTGCTGGTGACCCAGCTGCCCAAGGTGTTGCCCGTGACCTTTCTCAAAGGCGACTGCCTGCCTCCGCTGCTGCGTCACTGGCTCTCCTTTGTGCCGGTGGCGGTCATGGCCGCCCTGGTGGGACCGGACGTGCTCTTCTACGAGGGACGCTTCAACATCGGCACGTCCAACCTCTTTCTGATGGTCTCCCTGCCCGCCCTGCTGGTGGCCTGGTGGGGCAAAAACTACTTCGTGACCATCGCCTTCGGCATCGGCCTGGTGATCCTGGCCCGCTGGCTGGGCTGGTACTGATGGGCACGGCTCCCCGTCCGGCAGCCGCCCCGCCTCCGGCCCTGCGCGGCCGCCGCCGGACAGGGCCTCCCCTGCGGCCGCCGTGTCGCAGCGGCCGTCTGCTGCTGCGTCTCGCGCCGGAGCACGTGGCCCTGTTCCGCTTTCTGCTGGAAGCCTACGACAATTGCGCCTATTTCACCGTGCTGGAACGCCGTCCGGCCCTGCTCAAGCTGGTCTTTTCGCCCCAGCGGGAGCGCGCCGTGCGCCGCGCACTGGCGGAAATGTCCCAAAGCCTGCCCTTCCGCGTGGAGGAATGGCCTCTGCCCGGACTTCCCGACTCCGCCGACACGGCGGCACGGCCCTGACAGGGTAAAAAGACTTTGAGCCGGACGTGTTTTCTGCTATGACTTGTCCGTTACAGGACGGCACGACACGGTTCTGTACCCGTTCCGGCGGCAGGCGTATCCTTTCAGCGGCTTTTACCAAGGCGGAGCCATGCCCTCACTCAAATACAAGCGCGTGCTGCTCAAACTGAGCGGCGAAGCCCTGGCGGGCGAGCAGAAAACCGGCATTGATCCTGAAACCGTGGCCGCCATCTGCGGCGAAATCGGCACCGTGCTCGACATGGGCGTGGAGATGGCGCTGGTCATCGGCGGGGGCAATATTTTTCGCGGGCTTTCGGGCTCGGCCAAGGGCATGGAGCGTTCCTCGGCGGACTACATGGGCATGCTGGCCACGGTGCTCAACGCCCTGGCCGTCCAGGACATGCTGGAAAAGCAGGGCTACCCCACGCGGGTGCTCTCAGCCATCACCATGCAGGAAGTCTGCGAGTCCTTCATCCGCCGCCGTGCTCTGCGCCACCTGGAAAAAGGCCGGGTGGTGATCTGCGCCGCGGGCACGGGCAATCCCTATTTCACCACCGACACCACGGCGGCCCTGCGCGGCATGGAACTGAAATGCGACGCCATCATCAAGGCCACCAAGGTGGACGGCATTTATGACAAGGACCCGGCCAAGCACCGCGACGCCGTGAAATTCGACAGTATCAGCTACGACGAGACGCTCGCGCGCCGTCTGGGCGTCATGGACGCCACGGCTTTCGCCCTGGTGCGCGACAACAATTTGCCCATCATCGTCTGCCGCATGTTCGGCGGGGATATCCGCCGGGCCGTGCTGGGCGAGGCCGTGGGCACCATCGTACAGGAAAATTGAGGGGCGCGCCCGCCGCGCGCAACGGCCCGAACGACCGTTTTCCGCGCGTCCCCGAGTTTTTCATCCACCCAAGGAGTGAGGATTGATGGATATCGACAGCACCCTTCTGGACGCTGAGGACCGCATGGAAAAGGCCCTGGCCGCGCTGGACCGCGACTTCGCCAAACTGCGCACAGGCCGCGCCTCCACCGCCCTGGTGGACGGCATCAAGGCCGACTATTACGGCACGCCCACGCCCATCAGCCAGATGGCCTCGGTGGCCGTGCCCGACAGCCGCACCCTGACCATCCAGCCCTGGGACAAGGGCGGCATCGCGGTGGTGGAAAAGGCCATTCTCAAGTCCGACCTGGGTCTGACCCCGGTCAACGACGGCAAGATCATCCGCATCGTCATTCCGCCGCTTACCGAGGAGCGCCGCAAGGATCTCGTCAAAGTGGCCCGCAAGTACAGCGAAGAGGCCAAGGTGGCCGTGCGCAATGTTCGCCGCGACGCCAACGACGGTCTGAAAAAGCTGGAAAAGGACAAGGAAATCACCGAGGACGAGCTGAAAAAGGCTGTGGACGACGTCCAGAAGCTCACGGACAAGTTCGTGGGCGAGGTGGACAAGAAGTGCGCGGGCAAGGAAAAGGAAATCATGGACATCTAGACAACAGGGGAAGTTTTTCCGTCGGCAAGGAAATCAAGCTTGGGCCGACAGGAGTGGACTCTTCTCGTCCATGACCGGAGGCCCAAGCGAAGATTGACGCCGACGACGGAAAAACTTCCCCTGTTGCCGATGTGGGATGTTCGTTTTTTTACTGCTTGTTGGAGCAGTCCGTATAGGCATTCTTCAATGATTCAAGCTCAAGACATCCCGGACAATCTGCCCGCGCACATCGCCATCATCATGGACGGCAACGGCCGCTGGGCCCAGGCGCGCGGCCTGCCGCGCTCGGCCGGGCACCGCGCCGGAGCCGAAACCGTGCGCAATGTGGTCACGGAATGCCGGGAACTGGGCATCCGCCATCTGACCCTCTACGCCTTTTCCAGCGAAAACTGGAACCGGCCCAAGGCCGAAATCAGCGCCCTGTTCAGCCTGCTGCTGGAATTTCTGCGCCGCGAGGTGCCGCTGATGGAAGAAAAGGGCATCGCTCTCAAGGTGCTGGGTGACCTGGACGGCCTGCCCCTGCCCCAGCGCACGGCCCTGCGCCACGCCATGAGCCGCACGGAAGCCGGGCGGGAAATGACCCTGAACCTGGCCCTCAATTACGGCGGCCGCGCCGAACTGGTGCGCGCCGTGCGGACCTTTCTGCGTGAAAACGCGCGGCCCGAAGACGTCACTGAGGAAAGCCTGGCAGAACGCCTCTATACCGCCGGACAGCCCGATCCGGACCTGCTCATCCGCACCAGCGGCGAGCAGCGCCTGAGCAATTACCTGCTCTACCAGTGCGCCTACAGCGAGCTGTATTTCACGCCCGTGCCCTGGCCCGATTTCGGGGCGGACCAGTTGCGCGAAGCGCTGGCCGTCTATGCCGGGCGCTCGCGCCGCTTCGGCAAAACACAGGAGCAAATCGATGTCTGTTGACCATGCCGTCGACATCCGCCGCATCATTACCGGTCTGGCTCTGGCCGCCGTCCTGCTGCTCGTGCTCTGGCTGCGGGGCTGGCCTCTGCTCTTCGTCATCCTGCTGGTCGCCGCTCTGGGCCTCTGGGAATTCTATTCGCTGTTCTGGGGCCCCACAGAGCGCATCCCCAGCCGGATCTGCGCCATCGCCCTGGGCTGGGGCATGCTCTGCCTGACTTGGCTGAACCGGCCGCAGGACGCCTTGGTCTGCCTGGGCGCGGGCTTTGTGCTGGCGGCCATGACCTTTCTGTTCCGCTGGAACGTGGTGGAGGAGGAAAATCCCTTCTCGGACAGCGGCATTTTCATGGCCGGGCTGGCCTACATTCCCCTGCTGCTGCTGCCGGCCACCTACCTCTCCACAGTCAAGCTGGTCTTCGTGCTCGCCGCCGTGGCCGTGTCCGACACCGCCGCCTATTTCGTGGGCACCCGCTTCGGGCATCACAAACTCTGGCCGCGCGTGAGCCCCAACAAGAGTTCCGAAGGCGCTGTGGGCAGCCTGGTGGCCTGCGTGATCTTCTGCGCCGTGTACGGTGAAATTTACGGCAAGGTGGGCTGGTTCTCCTTTGCCCTGCTGGGCGTGGCGGTCAATGCCTTCGCCCAGGTGGGCGACCTCTTCGAGTCCGCGTTGAAGCGCTCGGTCCACGTCAAGGATTCCGGTTCCCTCCTGCCCGGACACGGCGGCATTCTGGACCGCGCGGACAGCCTGCTGTTCGCCATGCCCATGGTGGCGGTTGTGGACCAGTGGTTTTTCTTCTTCTGAGAAAGGACCCGCGCAACGCGTCTTTTGCCCCCTGAACCGCGTCAGGCGTCCGCTGCGGTTCTGGTCTGTACCGGTTTGCACTATCCCTGAACCGCAGCGGACGCCTTCCTTGTCAGGGAACAAAATCCATCGCCGCGCGGGTCCTTTCTCCCCACGGCGGGTTCACGGAAACAGAAAAATACAATGGCAGAACTCTGGCCGGGCCAAGGCGGCCCGGCGATCGACTACATATCAGGGCCGCCCTCCGGGCGCTGGCAGCATGAGACGCCGCGCGGTCTGGTTATTCTGGGCGCCACCGGTTCCATCGGGCGTAACGCTCTGGCCGTGGTGGAAGCCCGGCCGGACTTTTTCCGTGTGCTGGGTCTGGCCTGCGCCCGCAATGTGACGCGTCTGGCGGCGCAGGCCGAGCGCCACCGCCCGCCCTTTCTGGCCGTTCTGGACGAGGCGGCCGCCGCCGGGCTGGGGGCCCTGCTGCCCTCCGGGTACAGGCCGCGCATTCTGACGGGACGTGAGGGCTACGCGCAACTGGCGGCCCTGCCTGAAGCCTCCACCGTACTTTCGGCGCAGGTGGGCGCGGCCGGACTGGCAGGCACTCTGGCGGCGGCGCTCTCCGGCAAGGTCGTCTGCCTGGCCAACAAGGAATCCCTGGTGTTGGCCGGTGGTCTGGTGCGCGACATCTGCGCCCGCACCGGCGCGGTCATCCTGCCGGTGGATTCCGAGCACAACGCCATTTTTCAATGTCTGGCCGGGCGCGGCCAGGAAGTGGCCGCCCTGGTGCTCACCGCCTCGGGCGGTCCCTTTCGCGGCAAAAGCGCGGCGGAACTGCGCCAGGTCACTGTGGAGCAGGCCCTCAGGCATCCCAACTGGAGCATGGGCGCGAAAATCAGCATTGATTCCGCCACGCTGATGAACAAGGGTCTGGAAGTGGCCGAAGCCTTCCAGCTTTACGGCGTGCCCAGCGAGCGCATCCGCGTGCTGGTGCACCCCCAGTCCGTGGTCCATTCCATGGTGGAACTGGCCGACGGTTCGCTGCTGGCCCAGATGGGCACGGCGGACATGCGCATGGCCATCGCGCACTGTCTGCTCTGGCCGCAGTGCGCGCCCGTGGGCGTGCCGCCGCTGGATCTGGTAGCCGCCGGGCCGCTTTCCTTCCATGAGCCAGATCTGGAGGCCTTTCCCTGTCTCGCTCTGGCCCGCACGGCCCTGGCCCGGCGGGGCGGGCTGTGCGTGGTGATGAACGCGGCCAACGAAGCCGCTGTGGAACTTTTCCTGCAAGGGCATTGCGCGTTCGCGGACATTCCCCGGCTCATCGGCGCGGCTCTGGAGGCCCATGAGGCCACCGCGCCGGGACGCAGCCCCCTCTGCCCGCCCCTGAGCACGCCGGCGGACGCGGCTGATCCCCTTGCCCTTGAACGTGAAGTGCATATCTTGGTGGAGCGCATCGAGCGCCTCGACCATCACAGCCGCGCGCTGGTCCGTGAACTGGCCCGCGGCTGATCGGAGAACATGAGTGCTGACGACCATTATTGCCGTAATCATTGTCCTGGGCGGCCTGATCTTTTTCCATGAGCTGGGACACTTTGCCGTGGCCCGCGCCTTGGGCATGGGCGTATCCACCTTTTCCCTGGGCTTCGGCCCCAAAATCCTCAAATACAAGCGGGGCAAGACCGAATACGCTCTGTCCCTGGTGCCGTTGGGCGGCTATGTGGCACTGGTGGGCGAAAGCGACGAGGCCGACATCCCCGAGGGCTTCAGCAAAGAGGAAAGCTTTGCCCTGCGTCCGGCCTGGCAGCGCCTGCTGGTGGTGGCCGCCGGGCCCACGGCCAATATTGTGCTGGCCTGGCTGCTCTGCTGGGGTCTGGCCTTCGGCTGGGGCACGCCGGTCCTGCTGCCCCAGGTGGGCGCGGTGACTGAAAACAGTCCGGCGGCCAGGGCCGGTCTGCGGCCCGGCGACCGCATCCTGAGCGTTAACGGCCAGACCGTAGAAAGCTGGGAAGCCATGTCCGACGCCATCGCCCGCAGCGACGGCAGACCCATGCGTCTGGAAGTGGAGCGCGTCGCTCCCGGTGCTGCCGTGCAGACCCCTCCCGACGCCGACGACCGGCGCGGCCAGGATTTGACGGCAAACGATAGGCTGGCTCTGGAGCTGACGGCGGAACGCGCCACGCGTAAAACCATTTTCGGCGAAAACGAGACGGCCTGGCTCATCGGCGTGCGGGCGGCGGGCAGTGTGGCGACCCATCCGGAAAGCTTCTGGAACGCGGCCTCGGCGGGCGCGGACCAGACCTGGCGGATGGTCTCCCTGACCTGGCAGAGTTTCGTCAAACTGGCCGAACGGGTGGTGCCCTTGGATCAGGTGGGCGGCCCGATCATGATCGCCCAGATGGTGGGCGAACAGGCCCACCAGGGCCTGGCGGGTCTGCTGGCGCTCACGGCGCTGATCAGCGTCAACCTGGGCATTCTGAACCTGCTGCCCATCCCCATTCTGGACGGCGGGCAGGTGGTCTTCTGCCTGCTGGAAATTCTCTTCCGGCGGCCCGTGAACCGCAAAGTGCAGGAATACGCCATGCGTGTGGGTCTGGCTCTGCTCATCGGCCTGATGCTGCTGGCCACGTTCAACGACGTCTGGCGGCTGCTCAAGAGCTGAACCGCGCGGGAGGGCATATGGACGCGCATTCCACGGGCCTGGAGCTGATTCTTAACGCCGCCGAGGGCGTGTTGCAGATCGCGGTCACGGACAATGAGCGTCTGCTCTGCGCCCAGGAATGGCGCCGGGCCGAGCGGGCCACGGAAATTCTGGCTCCGGCCCTGCGGGATATCTGCGCCGCGCTGGACGTACGTTTGACGGATTTCCGGCGTATCGCCTGCGTGCGCGGCCCCGGCTCGTTCACCGGCATCCGCCTGGTGCTGACCACGGCGGCTGCCCTGCGCCGCACGGGGCACGCCCGGTTGGCCGGGCTGGACTATATGCAGGCCCTGGCCACCAGCGCGGTGCTCCGACGCGCCCTGCTCTACGGCGCGCCGCTCTGGGTGCTGACCCATGCCCGCCGCAATCAGGTCCACTGCCAGCCCTTTGTCGCCTACGGCCCGCAGATTCCGGCCCAGCCGCTGGAAGCCGTGGAGCTCTGCCCGCCTGATGAGGCTTTACGCCGCATTGCCGCGCGGCCGGGCCACGTCTGCGGCAGCGGCCTGATCCGCAACGCCGCGCTCTTCACGCCCGCCCGGACGGGCTCAGGCCCCGCCGGCGCTGCGGAAGCCTGCGTGATGCCGGAACTGACCAACCCGGACATCCCGGCCCTCTGCCTGCTGGCCCGGCACGGGGATTACTTTCCTCAAGACCTGGAGCCGGTCTATGTGCGGTCCTGCGACGCGGTGGACAACCTGCCCCGGCTGGCCGGGCGTCAAGGCCTGGACGGCGGAGAGGCCGTCAGCGCTCTGGACGGTCTGCTGACGCGCACGCCCAAAAGCCAAATCTGATCCCGCTCCCCCTTCTCTCTTCGACATCTCGCCGACATCTGGTACGGAGAGGGTGATGCGGCGTTTTTTCGCCGCGATCCGCGCGTTACACTCATTATATTTTCTAAATATCGCTACAAAATAAAGTGACCAAAAATTATTTTTAATTTATTTCGTTAATATTTCGCCATGCAAACAAAATCGCGCTACGCAGCATATGCCAAAACAGCTCTTTTTCGCAGGCAGGATGCGCAATAAAACGATCATTATATATTCGTTCAGTAAAAATAATATTGTCCGTCACGCGTCTTTACGATACATATCTGCAGGTACTGTCCACACGTACCTCAACATCCTGAAAAATTGCTGTCCGCTCCACGTCAAGCGGGTAAGGCCGCCGTCTTTCGGCGGCTCTTCTCCCGTTGCAACCCAAAAGCGGCAGGGCGGCGGACACCCCGCCAGCCTAAAGGAACGGCGTGATGTTTCTGAAACAGTATCCGCTCCACAGGAGCGCGCTCTGTAACGCGTGCATCGGCCTGCTGCTGCTCGTGATTGTCATAGCTCTGCTCAACGCCATCAACGAGGCCATGTGGCGGTCCACGGAAAGCACCATTCGCAGTCTGACCCAGGCCAGCGGCGAAGCCATCGCCAACGCCGTCCGCCGCGACGTTCAGAGTCTTGAATCCTTCAAGGAAAGCCTGCTGGGCGCGGATGCCGTGGTTCCGGTCGCGGCTGTCAGCCTGATGCAGCGCTACGCGGCCACCAGCCCCTTCAGCCAGGTTGCGATGGTGGACGAATACGGCAGGGGTTATTTCGCCAACGGCGATCCGGCGAACATCAACAACGCCGAAGACTGGCACAATTTCCTCAATGACGCCCCGGTTTCGCGCACCTACCTGGACGCCGGGGGACAGCGTCAGATCACCATGCGGCGGCCGCTCTTCGTCGACGGCCACTACAGAGGCGCCGTCTACGGCAGCCTGCCCCTCAAAACCTACGCTCAGCCCAGCGCCATGGATTTTTTTGACGGCCGGGGCTCGTCCTTTATGGTTTCGGCCTGGAGCGGCGAATATCTGATCGCCTCGCCGGACGCGCGGGAGCAGGACGGCAAAACCGATCTCTACACCGCGCTGGCCGCATCGCCGGAAAACAAACCGGAGCGGATCGCCGCGTTGCGGCAGGCCATGAATGAAGGCAAGAGCGGCAGCGCGGTGATGAACATTCAGGGCCGCCAGACTTATTTGTATTACACGCCCATCTGTCCCGCCAACAATTGGGACATGGTCTCCATAGTCCCGGTAGAAGCCATGCATCAGGCCGCCAATTACGTCAACGCGCTGGTGGCCATCGTCTGTCTCATCATCCTGGCCGGCCTGCTCGTCATGTTTTCCCTGACCCGCCGCCACCGCACTCTGGCCCTGAAAATCAAGGCGCGCCATTACCGCGATTTTCTGTTTCAGACGCTCTCCGGAAGCACGGACAACGTCTTTCTGATCTACAACGCCTCCCGGCGCGCCATGGAATACGTCTTTGAAAATCTGGAGCGGGTGCTCGGCATTCCCATGCGGACCTGTCTTGAAAATCCGGCCGCACTTTTCGAGCATTGCGTCTTCAAGAGCGGATCGCGTCTGCGGGAGGATTTTGAAGCTACGGCCATCCGTGAAGCCCGCAGCGAGGAATGCCGCGTCATCACCCCCGCCACCGGCGAGAACCGCTGGGTCAAATTCGCCGTGACGCCCACCAGCGACGTCGGCGGCCGGACCTATTACGTCCTTTCCCTCACCGACATCACGGAAGAAAAAGCCGTGCGCCGCCTGCTCCGGGATTCGCTGGCCGCGGCCGAGCAGGCCAGCAAGGCCAAAAGCAGCTTCCTTTCCGCCATGTCTCATGACATCCGCACGCCCATGAACGCCATCATCGGCATGACGGCCATCGCCGAACGGCACATCGGCGACCCGAAACGCGTGGAGGACTGCCTGGACAAGATTTCCGTGGCCTCGCGTCTCCTGCTCGGCATCATCAACGAAGTGCTGGACATGTCCAAAATCGAGAGCGGCAAGCTGCTTCTGAGCAATGAACCTTTCAATCTCAACGAACTGGTCCGCAACGCCCTAGATGTAATGTTCCAATAGGTTGTTCACCCTGCCTCAAGCCGGTAAAGCTGGAGTTGACAGACAACAGTAAACCGAGCCGAGGACAGGGTGAACAGCCATAAGAATGCCAAATTGACTGCACGCGGTCGA